>CAZKNE010000095.1:1725-7511 GCA_964554005.1 uncultured bacterium
ATAAAAAGGAACTTGCAACGTGTGCTCCTATATATCGTAACGGGTTGAGGTTTTCTTAACCGTGCACGTTCGCAACCGACTGAACGCCTCAGCTGTTCTACCTGCGCTGAGCCAGGTTCGGATTGCGTGATATAGTTATATTGTCTGTAGAAGGAGATAAGATGTCTGTTGTCCTGAAAGAGTTTCAGGTCTCCACTAAGGGGTTCACGGACGTCATAGACATTACCGACCATGTCAGAAGGGCTGTCTCACAAAGCAACATGCAAGATGGGCTTGTAACAGTCTCAGTCGCTGGCTCTACCGCGGCCGTGAGCTCTATTGAATTCGAGTCGGGCGTCGTTCAAGACCTCAGGAACGCAATTGAACGCATGGCGCCTTCTGATATACCATACGAGCACGATTTGAGATGGCATGACGGCAACGGCTTTGCACACGTCAGGGCGGCCATGATCGGCAGCTCGTTCTCCGTGCCGCTTCACTCCGGCGGCCTTGTCCTGGGCACCTGGCAGCAGATAGTTCTTCTGGACTTCGACAACAGGCCACGCAGCCGGAGAGTCTTCGTTCAGACCATGGGCGAGTGAGCTCCGGCCCCGGCTGTCATGCCCGCAACTTCGCTAGAAAGATAGGAGGCCGCCTCATGGCGGAGGCGGTTTGCGGCGCCGCTTGTTCCTATGTCGGTTGTTTAATATCTTGAAATCTGTTTATGCTCAATAAGTGCCAAGACGATGCCTGATCGGGTTGGCTGGCTGCTTCAGAGGTGTAACTCAGAGTAATGGGCGACAAAAGCGGGCTCAAAAGTAAGGAAGGACCTTCCGAGGACATTCTCGGCACATACCTTGATGAGATCTCAAAAACACCTCTTCTCACAAGGGAAGAGGAGATCGAACTCGGCAGACGCGCAAGAGAGGGAGACAAGAGCGCCATCGAGCAGCTGGTCAAGTCAAACCTGCGCTTTGTGGTGTCAATAGCCAAGAAATACGCCGGTAGCCGGGTCCCGCTGCCTGACTTGATCAACGAGGGCAACATAGGCCTCATCGAGGCGGCCAAGAGGTTCGATCCCAGTAAGGCCAATCGGTTCGTCACCTATGCCAAATGGTGGATACTACAGTCCATCAGGTCAGCGCTGGCGGCGCAGGCTGGCATCGTGCGCTTGCCTGTCAAGCAAACAATCAAACTACGGGCGATTAAGAAGGCCTACGAATACCTGCGGGACAAGCTGGATAGAGCTCCGAATGCACGCGAGGTAGCCGAACATGTTGGACTTTCTGAGGCGGAGGTCGAGACCCTTATGAGAGCGACGGCTGACGCTGTTTCCATCGAATCGTCAAAGGAGCACGGGAGGGACATCCTCGAGGCGAATCCCGACGACGCCGAGACATACGGTGAGAGCGAGATTGAGCGGGCGCTAATGCTCCAAAGCTACACGGACCGACTTCGAGAGCTCATTGAGAACCTGAACAAACAAGAGAAGAAGGTTATCACGCTCAGGTTCGGCCTCAAGGACGGCGTCAAGAGAAGCCTCGAGAGCATCGGCCAGGAGATGGGACTGAGTCGAGAGCGGATCAGGCAGATCGAGGCAGCTGCCCTGCGCAACATGCGGCTCTACGCGAAGGAAAGGCACCTCGCCGTCGTTCTCAACTGAGCCTTCAACTGCATCCTTTTTGCACACCTAATCACTAGCAATCCGCCTGACCGCGCCGCCGGTGTGATATACTCCTCAACCATGAAACGAATATGCGTGGTAACTTCTACTGTGCCTTTCGTCAGGGGCGGCAATGAGCTGCTCGCAGAGACATTGGTTCGAGAGCTTGTGCGATTCGGCCACCAGGCGCAGCTTTTGACCGTCCCGCAGAATCGCTTTGGGCGTCAGTTTTCCGCATATCTTGCTGCCTATCTGACTGATGTGCGCTTCGAGGGATGCCCAGAGCGCGTGGACCAGGTGATCTCGATGAAGTTCCCCAGCTTCACGGTTCGCCATCCTGTCCACGTCTGCTGGTTCAATCATCGGATGCGCGAATACTACGATCTGTGGGAGAAGTTCTCGGCCAGCTTGGTCTCCAAAAGGCAGTTTCTTAAGGAGAGGATACGCCGGGGGCTGCTCCATAAGATCGATACCTTCCTCCTCAAGAAAAAGGTAACAAAGCTCTACGCTCAGTCCAAGAATATCCAGCAAAGGCTCCTGCAATTCGGGGACATCCCATCTGAGGTCCTCTATCCGCCCGCATCGGACTTGCTCCGGTGCAGCAAGCACACGTTCGGCACATTTATCCTCTCGCCAGCCAGGCTTGTGGAACTCAAGCGGCACGACTTACTCATACGTGCGCTTGCCGACTTGAAAAAGCCGGGCGTTGACGCCATTATCGCCGGACAAGGGCCGCAAAATAATGAACTCAAGCGATTGGCGGAGCAGATGGGACTTGGCAGCAGAGTCAAGTTTGTGGGCGAGATGAGCTATGACGGTCTCAGCCGTTATTACTCCGAATGCCTCGCAGTTTTCTACGGCCCGTTCAACGAGGATTGTGGGCTCGTGACGCTGGAGGCAGGCAAATGCCATAAGCCCGTGATAACCTGCACGGATAGCGGTGGCCCTACGGAGCTGGTGAGGGACGGTGAGACCGGTTTCGTCTGCCAGCCCAACGAACACGCTATCGCGGACGCGATAGACAGGCTCGCGTCGGACCCCGGCTTGGCGAGATCGCTCGGCGAGAGCGCATACGAGGCGTCGTTGGAGCACAGTTGGGAGAACGCGATCAAACAACTGGTGATAGTATAAATGCGTGCTGCTGTGAAACTGATTTCGGTAGATAGTCTGGACATGGTGTTCTGTGCATTCGATGAGGTCGATACTGATATATATCCGACCCTGAGGCTTTATGAGCGCGGATGGGGGTAAGCCGAGGTCCATGCTGAAACCCACGAGCGCCGTCCTGGCGGCTCTTATCATCACGAGCATTCTGGGCCTATGGTGCAATACTAGTGTCGCATTCGCGCAGGCGCCCGTTGCTCCACCCAAGGCACCGGCCGCTCCTGCGGCGCCCGCTCCGTCCGTAACTCTGACGCTCGGCGATACCAGCTCGCCGGACACCATCGCGCTCACGCTCAAGCTTATGCTTCTGCTGACCGTGCTGACCCTCGCTCCAGCGATACTCGTGCTGATGACCAGTTTCACCAGAATAGTCGTCGTCTTCCACTTCCTGCGACAGGCTGTCGGGACTCAATCGACCCCTCCGAACACGATACTCGTCGGGCTCGCCCTCTTCCTGACTTATTTCATCATGAGCCCCGTCATCAATCAGGTCTATTCCGACGCATTCCTGCCCCTTATGAACAATAGCATAAGCTACCAAGAGGCTTTCACTGCTGGAATGGCCCCAATCAGACAATTCATGCTCAAGCAGACAAGGGAAAAGGACATCGCGCTGTTCGTGCACTTGGCGAAGGAGAAGCGGCCAGCCAGGCCGGAGGATGTTTCCAACAAGGTTCTCGTGCCAGCCTTCGTCATCAGTGAGTTGAAAACCGCATTTCAAATAGGATTTCTTATCTTTGTGCCATTTCTCATCATCGACATGGTCGTCGCATCCGTCCTCCTATCAATGGGCATGATGATGCTGCCGCCTGTCATGGTCTCACTGCCATTCAAAATACTGCTATTCGTAATGGTTGACGGCTGGTACCTCATCGTCGGATCGCTCGCCAGATCATTCCACTAACGGCCTCTCTTTCGCCTGCTCGACAAGCCAATCGAAGAGGCCCCGACACGACGCCGAATTGGGCGACTGTCTGATCGCCCTGCGTGCCTCGTCAATGACGAGCTTCCGCGTCCGTGCATCGCTCAGGTAGCCGGCGAGATAGGCTGGATTGGCGACCGTAGGATCGATGAACCTATACTCAAACTCCTTGCGCACGGCTCGGAACTTGTTGCTGCCATCAACGTAAACCGCGCAGATGTCATCCCAAAAGACGAGATGCCAGCCGTTATGACGCCTCCACCAGTCAAGCAGCCTCTCTGATGACGCCGAACGCGGCGGCATAGCCGACCTGACCGACTGGGCTGAAAACTGCCGGCGCCTCGAGTCGAACTTGTAGTCCAAGAGCGCGTAATCTATCTGGTATTCGTCTGCTATCTGCTCGAATGGCTCTTTGGCAAACTTCTCCCACAGCGATTTGTGCACCATGTTTCTACCATCGATAAAGACCTTCCGGCCCGGATAGGTCCTGAAAATGATGTAGCCCCCGAACCTGTGCGAGTTATAGATATTGCCGTATATGTTGTGCTTGACAATGAAGTTGACGCCGCCAACCGGATATGCGCTGAGATTGACGCCAACGCCCGGCACAAAAGCGGAGGGCGTGGCGAATATCACCACCATGCAGATCGCGGCAGCCCCTACCATCGCAACTTGGAGGAGAAGGCGTGCCCGAGGTTGCGGCCGTATGTCCCGAGAGAACACCGACCACTGTGAGATTATGTGGCCGACGGCGGGGGTTACGATCAAAAAAAAGACAGGAACGTAGCGCCTCGCCATCACTGTTAGGAAGGATGCTAACAACAGTACCACGGCGTCTCGCAAGCGCCATTTCCCGATGCCCGCGAGAAAAACCGCCCAGACCACGGCGAAGAGCGCCCAGAAGAGCTTGAAGCGAACGCCGGGCGGGGTCCACTCCATGACCGATATACCGCCGCCGGCCACGTGCTCGGCAATGGCAGCTCTTGCGAAATCGAAGATGTGCAGCCCGTAAGGGTTGATGAACAGAGCGCCGGTTGAGGCGAGTGCGGCGAGAAAGAGCGCCCGCCTGCCGCCGTGGTTGGCTTTTGGATTTGGTTGTGGGCCAAACTTGGTGGACACAAGGTCTGAGCCAAGCATTAACCATAGGTAGGTCGGGCCGATTATGGCGCCCGCCTGCATGTTGGCCCATACGAGCGTCACCGGAGGCAGCAAGAGCAGCCATTTTCGCCTGTTGGCGTAGAAGAGCTCGAGGACAAGCAAGAAAGCTGCAACCCCGACAAGATTAACTATATGGGGCCTCACAAGAAACCTGAAGCGCGAGGCGCACGCTCCCATAATCACGAATGCCGCCGTTACGACCACGGCGCCGGAGCTGACTCTTGCGCGAATCGCAGCGGCGGTCAGGACAAGTGCGAATGCCGCGGCGACAGTAATCGCCTTCAGGACAACGAGCAGGCCGAGTCCGAGATGGCGCCTAACGAGTTCGGCGAGAACGCAGAACAGCCACTCGTGCATGACCCACGGCTTTGCGAATGACGTGTAGGAGAATGGGTCGGACGTGGGCACTGCGCCCGTCTTGAGTATTAGACCGCCCGTTTTGAGAAGGAACCAGATGTCGTAGTTTACGATGCGGAAGAGTCCCAGCGAGAACACAGCCACAAAAACAAGTGCGATCGCCCAGGGCAGCCGCCTTCCGCGGGCATTCACGGTCGTCCCCTTGAGAGCCTCAACTGCTCAATGAAGGCCTCAATCCGGAGCCGATTAGGTGCAGAAAGCGGCCCTGGGTAGTTGCCCTCGATCGAGAGAACCGGCACTGGCAGCTTTTTTCTCAGGATCAGGTCCTCGATCTGGCGAAAACAGAACGCCTGCACGTAGTGGATGATCCCGTCCAGATGCCTGACACGTATCTCCTCCTCGATGTCGGCAATGCGGCCAAAAACATCATAAGGATAAGTGTAACGAGAGTACTGCTCGACTATGCTCTCGACCCCTTGCAGCATCGCAAACTGCCGCTGCACCTCGTTGAATACAAAACGAGCGCCGTAGGTTTCAACGACA
>CAZKNE010000096.1:0-7461 GCA_964554005.1 uncultured bacterium
AACCTCTTCATCTTTCCCTCCCAAGATGCAATATGCTTAAATTTGCACGTTTCGACTATCCCAGAATACCGTGCGCACAGTCGGGGTT
Source organism: uncultured bacterium (assembly GCA_964554005.1). Taxonomy (GTDB): domain Bacteria; phylum B130-G9; class B130-G9; order B130-G9; family B130-G9; genus B130-G9. The sequence continues at coordinate 89 of CAZKNE010000096.1, forward strand.
CAATACTCGTTTTTGGAGTGCGGCGGCTTGACGCCGCTTTGGCTCGCCGCGGCTTGACGCGGCGTTGCCGATGATTGATCGCCTCTCATTGTCGGCATCGGCTCTTGTAAGGTAAGAACATCAATCCATTGTAATGCGGTGTCGAGCCACCGCAAAAGAAAGCGGCGTCAAGCCGCCGCACTCCAAAGTGTTATCGCTCTCGTTGACGGTTTCGCGGCCAGGGTTACATTGACATCGAGGCGCGCTTGAAGGCTGTTCACCGGACAACGTAGAACGGGAAGGGGACGCTCTCCCGTCCGGCGTCGTTGATGGCGACTATCGAAAGCAGGTAATCGCCCGCCGGATACCCCGGCGTGAGGACCATGCTCCCGGTGTAGCGCATGTCCCCGGCCGCCTCGTCGTCGCCCTGACCGTCGTCATGCAAAGCTAGAACGCCGTTTCCCATGAAGCGAAGCTCCACCCGATCGATGCTCGAACTGTCCATGAAATCATCGACGTCGGCGATGCAGAGCAACTTTCCGCCGGACTCCTGCGTGATTGAAGTAGTGTCGAAGCCAGCCCTAATTACGACAGAGCTCATCGGATCGCCCGATGTGCCCATCCCGGGATACACGCCCCAAAGGACTGTATTGGCTGAGAGCGATGGGTGGCCATCGATCCTCATATAGGGCCAGACGTTGCTCGAGGCGCTCTGGGCATCTTCCGCCACGATCTCGAAGACGTAAATCCCAGCCGGGGCTGAATCTACATAGAACTGATTGCCGTAAAGACCATCGCCGTCGCCGTTGTCGTTGTGCTGACCGTCATCGAAGAGCGCGAGCGAGCTGATCCGCCCCTGCCCAAACATGCTCACAAATGCCAGAACCGAGGTTATGTCTGAGGCGCCGTTAGCATCATAGACCTCCGCCTGAACCGTTACATAACCAGACGCTCCAGCGGAAAGGTGCTCGCCCGCAAAGCCCGCCCACTTGACCACCGGCGCGTTATTGCTTACCCCTCGGCCTTTGAGAGCGACCTTGCAGAACTCCTCATTGGGGTCTGGATCGTTCGTCTCAACGGTCATCGTGCTCGAGATGAGGCCGCTACTAATTGGCTTGAACCTGATGTTTACAAATAGGTCCTCGCCAGCCGCAATCGTTCGCGGAAACGAAGGTGTCGTGGCGTGGAAACTGGGCTTATCGCAGGTCAATTGGTTGACAAGCAGCGGCAGCGCACCAATGTTGCTCACCCGAAGCACCCAGTCGCTGAGGCATCCAAGATTGACATTGCCAAAGTCGTAGCTCTCAGCGGAGAGGTCTAGGTCCTGTTCGGTCACAAGCGGGCTATAGACTGTCAGGAGCTTGTAGGTGATGAAGTATTCCTGCGCCGCAGTGCGCTGCTTTGTAACCCATGTGTCGTAAACAATCGCAAGATGACCCGCCTCGGGATTGGTGTAGTTGTATCCACAGCCCATGATAGCATGCTTGTCATAGGCACCGGGGTCCATCTTGGTTATGCCAAACACGGACGGATCGCCCTCGTCGATCTTGCCCTTGAATATGTCGTAGTCCCGCTCGTTCGGGTAAACATAGCAATGAAAGCCCTTATACCCGTGCGCTTGGGCAACCCTCACGATCGCCCCCGCAAGCTCTTCGGTATAGACGCCATAATCGTCCGTAGCGCCGCCCGATCTTGGGACGTCGCAGATGTCCGCAACCATATCCGCGAGCTTTCGCGGGATGTAGGGTGTGAAGGTCCCAGGCCCGTGCCAGATGAATGATTCCGCCTCGTAATGCAGATTCCGATAGCCCGCGTTGCCATAGTAACCGAGCACCATCGTGCCGGACGTCGGGCCGCACCCACGATACCAAGTGTAGCCCACCGCCTCGGGAAGGACGTTATAGTCGCCCTCTGACTTCACAGCCTCGCCCGATAGCGCCGCGTCCCACATCCTTGAGAACGTCCCAGAAACTGAGCGCAGTCGCGAGCCAAAATCGTCCGAGAACTGCTGAATGGCGTCCAGCTCAACAAGTCTCCCCTGCAACAGATCGACCACATCCGATGACGCCTCGAGACCGATCTCAAAGTAGTCGAAACCGCCAACATAAACAGGAAGCCACGACCCGCTCGCATCAATCGACCTCAGCGCCTCGTGCGGCAAAAAGCCCCGAGCAACGCCAATGTCCACTGGCGAACGCCCATTGGAGTACTCGATCAGCGGCGGGAAATCGCGTGTGCCGCCGACCATGATGTAGCCCAGCGATGCGCCTCGCTTCTGAACGCTGAACTCGAGGGCGCTTGCCTCGAACTCGAGGTCATAGTAGGTGCGTTCAAGGACAACGGAGGCGCCGTCCCACTCAGGGTATTGCACCTGCCCAATAGCCTTGTAAGTTGAGGCGGCCTGCAAGGCCTCTTGCGGCGTGACTGGGACGCCTTCAGAGTAGCCAATGGACAGGAATACAGCTAATGAAAGGCCAAAAAAGCAGAGAACAAAAAACAACCTTCGCGGCAGGAATCCCATATCTTTCTCCTTATTCCTCAAATGAGGCTCTTGTCTAATCATCGACCGGTCCAAACCAGAAAACAACACGTCGTAATATGCGCTCGAACTGCCGTGCGAGTCAAATCCGTCAAACCGACGACCTAGCTGCGCAGTCCGCGCTCGCGGTGAGGCCAGCAGTGTTGAGGGAACAGTGCTGCCGAGAGAGGCTATACTGTTGCTTTCGACCTTTTGTGCAGATTGCTCTTCAGGCAATTTACAAACGCTTGGCGACCGCCTAAGATGCCGCAAGATAAGCGAGCGCTGTCTTGGGGAAAGAGAATGACAAGCGGGTTACAGACACAAGAGAAGAGCACTAAGAAGGAAAGGCGCGAGGCGCTGAGAGCCATCGCGTCGTTCTTTTGGCAATATAGGCGATATACGATCTGGGGGATCGTTGCTCTCCTAGGCGTTGACGCGGCGCAGCTGATCACGCCGCTGATCATCCTGAGCCTCGTTGACCGCATAACTGGGGGCACTGTCCACCTGTCAGACGTTCCCCTGTTCGCCCTGGCTATATTGGGTGTTGGCCTTGTAGTTGCTGGGTGTCGGTTTGCTTGGTTCTTGCTTCTGATTGTTACTTCTGAGCGCATCGCTCGGCGGATTCGTGGCGAGTTCTTTACGCATCTTTTGTCGCTGTCACAGCGGTTTTTCCACGTCAACAGAACGGGCGACCTGATGGCTCGCATCTCGAACGATACTGAGGCGGTGAGAATGGCCTGCGGGCTGGGGATCATCACGATAGTGGACGGATTTCTCTTCGCGGCCGCAGCGATCGCTCTAATGCTGCATTTGAACGCAGGCCTAGCGCTCTACGCCCTCATCCCACTGCCGTTGTTGACGGTAGTCGTCGTGACGTTCGGGCGGCTGGTCCACTCTCGCTTTCAAGCAGTTCAGGCGCGGGTCTCGGACATGATGGAGAAGATCAGGGACGCGTTCGCTGGCATACGTGTAGTCAAGACCTTCTGCCAACAGGCGGGGGAACTCGAGCGAGTGAGAGAGGTCAGCTGGGATTACCTGAAGGATAACATGCGGCTGGTGAAGGTCTGGGGGGCGTTTTTCCCTCTTATCTGGCTTCTCGCCGGTCTGTCAATTGCCATCGTTTTCTACAAGGGCGGCACGGCCGTCATCCTCGGTGAGATGTCTGTGGGAACCTTCTTAGCCTTCTCAATTTATTTGGAGACATTGACCTGGCCGATGATCGCCCTTGGGCACCTGATAAACCTGCTCCAACGCGGCACTGCGTCCATGGTGCGCATCAACCGGATTATGAACGTCAAGCCAAAGATAATTGACGTGCCCAACCCCGTGGAACCCGCAAGTTTTTCGGGGCTGCTCGAGGTCAAGAACCTCACTTTCGCCTATGATGCCAACCTTCCGGACGTGCTCAAGGATGTAACCTTCCGGGTCGAGCCAGGCAAGACGCTGGCGATTGTCGGACGGACCGGCTCCGGCAAGAGCACCGTTGTCCGCCTCCTGTTGCGCGAGTTCGATCCTCCGTCTGGCTCGCTTCTGATCGACGGCATCGACGTCCGAGAGATGAGGATGCAGACTTTGCGTAGCCTCTTCGGCTATGTGCCTCAAGATTCATTTTTATTCTCGGAGACCGTCAGGGAGAATATCGCCTTCAGCAACGAGGAGCTTGGCGAGGCGGCCATTGAAGAGTTTGCGAAGATGTCGGCGATTGACAGGGACATAGCAGAGTTCCCGAAGGGATATGACACGATCGTTGGCGAGCGAGGCGTGATGCTTTCAGGTGGGCAGAAGCAACGCATCGCGATGGCTCGGGCATTGGTCAAGAACCCTCATATTCTGCTGCTCGATGATTGCCTGTCCGCCGTTGATGCTCAGACCGAGGCGCAGATACTTGACAGTCTAAAGGAGTCTATTCGCGGCGTCACGACAATAATTGTCTCGCATCGCCTGTCAGCGGTGCAGCTCGCTGACGAGATCGTGGTCTTGGACGAGGGTGAGGTGAAACAGCGAGGCACACACGCCCAACTACTCAAAGAAGGTGGCATATACGCCGCGCTGTTCGCGAAGCAGCAGATCGAGCAAAGGCTTGAGAGAGATGTGTAGCAAATACATGCTCGGCGGTTGGCGGCAAGCCCGGGGCGCGCGAGCGAACCAGTGGGGTCTTAGGCAGAAGGTATTTGGGAGGGGAGGCATTCAGCCTTAGGAACATAGATGCAGAACGAGTACTACCCTGAGGATGTTCTAGATAAGCCCTATGACTGGCGGCTTATGAAACGACTGCTGTCGCACGCCAAGCCATACTGGCCGATCATCGTGGTCTGCGTCTTTCTGGTTATCCTGAGTGCGACATGCGATGTCTCTCTCCCATATCTGACAAGGCTCGCTATTGACCGGCATGTGGCTGTCGCAAGCAAGATGATAACGATCGATGACGACTCGCTTCGCGCACGTATCTACGAGCAGTATGAAGACCTCTTGGTCCCGGTCTCAAGGACGCAGTTCCTCATCGATACAAGACACACAAAAGGTCTGCTCGCTGCCGACCTGAAGCTTCTCAGGGACAATAACTTGATGGGCGACAAGCGTATCTACGTCATTCTTCGGGCTGAGTATCCGAGCGACAAGTGGGAGAAGATCGCGCTGCTATGTCGTGAGAGCGGGTTTGCAGAGTTTGACGGCGGTTTTTACGCCAACGTTGGCCAGCTGAAGAAACTGCCCAACCATGACCTGATTGCGCTTCGCGGAAAGGACCTGAGCGGACTTAAGACGCTCGGCATCATTTTTCTCTCGATACTTCTGCTGAATTTCGTCATTTCCTACGCGCATGTTTATCTCATGCAATTCGCCAACCAGCGAGTGCTCTTCGATCTCAGGGTCTCGCTGGTGGACCACATCCAGAGGCTCCCGCTCTCGTTCTTCGACAAGTCCCCAGTCGGACGCCTAGTCACCCGGACGACCAACGACTTCTCTACCCTCCAAGAGATGTTCGGGGAGATACTGATCATGATAATCAAGGACGTTTTGATGGTGGCCACGATTGCCGGGGTCATGCTTTACATGAATGTGAGGTTCGCCCTAGTCGCATTTGCCATCTTGCCGCTTGTCATATACGTCTCGGTCATCTTCCGGAGAAAAGCGAGAAGCGCCTACCGCAAGATCAGGGTCAAGATCGCCAAGATGAACGCCTTGTTCGCGGAGTTCCTCTCCGGGATGAGCGTGATCCGGGCGTTCTGTCAGGAGGAGCGAATCAACAGAAAGTTTCGTGACATAAACGATGAGGTCTTCTCTTGGCGGAAGAAACAGCTCAAGATCGTCTCCATCTTCAGGCCGACCATCTGGATTCTGAACAGCATCGCGGTTGCGACTATCGTCTGGTACGGCGCCGGCCGCGTTATTCAGAACGAGGTTACTCTCGGCATTTTAGTCGCATTTATCAGCTACATACGCATGTTTTTCAGACCTATTCACGACTTGACGCAGAAGTTCAATATCATTCAGGCGGCGATGGCCGCGTCTGAGCGTATCTTTCAGCTTTTGGACAAAGAGGAGGAACCTAGAGTTGCAGAGCTCCCCCAGCTAGCGAGTCCAAGGGATACAAACATCGAGTTCAGGAATGTTTGGTTTGCCTATAACAGCGACAATTGGGTTCTAAAGGATGTCTCGTTCAAGGTCAGGCCCGGCGAGACCGTGGCGATCGTTGGCGCAACCGGCGCCGGCAAGACAACGATGACCAGCCTGCTGTCGCGGCTGTATCCGCTTCGCAGGGGCAAGATACTTATCGATGGAACAGATGTCGCGCAGCTCCCTCTCGAGAACCTCAGAAGAATGATCGGCATTGTTCAGCAGGATGTCTTTCTATTCTCAACCACAGTCGGTGGTAATATCAGGCTCAACGAGCCCAATATCGACGATGCTACCGTCCTGAGATGCGTGAAAATCGCCCGTGCGGAGCGACTTATCGAGCGCCTACCGAAAGGCCTCGACGAGCCTGTCGTCGAACGAGGCGCAACGCTTTCGGCCGGCGAGAAGCAGCTGCTTGCCTTCGCCCGCGTCATGGCATTTGATCCTAAGATACTGGTGTTGGATGAGGCGACATCTAACATCGACCCAGAGACCGAGTCGCTCATCCAAGAGGCGCTGGCAAACCTGACCGAGGGCCGAACATGCATCATCGTCGCCCACCGCCTCAGCACGATAGAGCATGCTGACCGCATTCTCGTGCTGCACAAGGGTCGCGTGCGAGAGGAGGGCACACACCGCGAGCTGCTCGCAAAGGGCGGCATCTATTACGACCTGTATCGGTTGCAGTATGTGTAGCGCTCTGCGCATCATCAGTGTATGCCAACGGACGCCATAACTTCATATCTCTCAGAGGTCCAACGGCAGCTCGGGACTGGTCAGGCAGGCGAGCATTCTTATCGACCGGCCTTGAAAACACTGATTGAATCCTTTGACACTACGATCGTAGCTACCAACGAACCCAAACGTGTGAGATGCGGCGCTCCTGATCTCATCGTTACCCGTGGCGAGACGCCGCTGGGCTATCTCGAAGCCACGGACATTGGCAAGAACCTGAATGAGTCTGAGCGAACCGAACAGATGAGGCGCTACCTCGACGGTCTGGGCAATCTGATCCTGACCGATTATCTCGAATTTCGCTGGTATCTGGACGGGGAGACTCGCATGGCCGGTCGGCTTGCTCGTCTGAGCCCCACGGGGAACGTGCAATGGGACCCTGAAGGTGCCGAGGCTGTCTCTAGACTCCTCAAGGGGTTTCTGTCGGCCAAAATCCCCTCAATCGGCAGCTACAAGAAGCTTGCGGCTCGCATGGCCGCAGTTGCCAAACTACTTCATGAGATTATCACCAGGGCTTTTCAGG
>CAZKNE010000097.1:0-4939 GCA_964554005.1 uncultured bacterium
GTCAAGCAAGGCGAGACGATACTTCCTGAGCCTTATGTGTTGTCGAAGAGGGTCATTGAACCTGTTGTATTCGAGGTGAGTGTGCATCATCCTGATGCGACGACGGATGACCCGCACGGAAGCAAGAATATCTTGAGGGTCTCTGGCGGCTTTCAGGACCCGGACTTTGGGAACGAGGACTATCAACATAGGGTTGAGCAATATATGGATGAGTTCCCCGGTTGGAACCACACAATCGGGCCCATCAATAGTAGTCTTGCTCGCGATAGTTATCTGCCTGGCGAGGTCTTTTACGGGATAGGGTTTACCGGTGAGTTCTCGGACAACGGGCCCGGTATGGCCAATGGGCCGGACGAGACGCCTGGCGACGGCATTTTCACAATACGAAGGGACAGCAGGCTGGACCCCAATACCAAGTCCAATCCTGAGCGCCCGTGGAAATTTTACTTCTGGGCCACGGATGTCAATGGGAACGATTCAGAGCCTTATTGGATCAAGATAACTATTACAGAATAACCGTTGGCGTCTGCACACAGTTTTAGATTTGGATGAGACTAGCTGCCGCCTCCGTGCAAGTGCCGGAGCGGCGGTCTCGTTTTTTGGGTGGCGATTACACCTTTCACCGAGAGCCAGGTTCGGTTCAGATATAACAATAGAAACACTGATAGCCTCGTGCTGAAGTTTGCTTTCACGCTCGGCTGCTGTATTGTTGATGTGGCTTACGTTGAGACGGATGATCAGACTTATTATGTATGCCGAGGCTGGTTTTGATGAATCGATCCCGCGTCCTGCGCGTTCTCTTGATGGCCGCGCTTTTGTTGCTCATCCTGTGGTTAGTGGGCTGTGATAAGGAGAGCAGTTTCTACGTCGGAGCGAAGTTCTACGCTGTCAACAGCACCGGGGAGGGGCTTCACATCTATCTAAACACTGTTTTCCAGTTCAGCCTGGACCCGGGGCAGGGAGACGAGGCTGATAACCTCGATGAGGGAGAATACACCGCCTCGGCGAGGCGCGAGTCGGACGGCACTGTTGTGAAAGAGGAGCAGGTCTATCTCTACGAGGGGGAGAAGTTTCGCTGGGAGATTCGCTAGCTTCGGCTGTGACGTTACCCATAATCCGGCGGGTCAAACCCGTTTGGGCCAGTCGCCTTGAAGAAGCCCATCCGCCGGGGCAGACTGCTCCGTCTGTTTAGATCGCCTTTGCTGGGCCGTTGACGAGCGCTATCGGGAAGACCTGTTCGATCTGGTCAACGTATTGGAACGTCATCCCCTTGACGAGATGCTGCTCGAGGTCCTCGATGTCCCCCCTGTTGTTCTTGGGCAAGATTATTTCGTAGATGCCCGCCCGCTTAGCTGCGAGAATTTTCTCCTTGACTCCGCCAACCGGCAGAACCTTCCCCCGCAGCGTCAGCTCCCCGGTCAGCGCCACGTCACAGCGCACCTTTCTCCCCGTGAAGAGCGAGACAAGCGCCGTCGCGAGGGTTATGCCCGCACTCGGTCCATCCTTAGGGATCGCACCAGAGGGGATGTGGATGTGCACGTCAAGCTTACTGAAGTCGGTCTTGCCAACGCCAAGCTTGTCCGCCCTTGAACGAACGTAACTCATCGCCGCTTTCGCCGATTCCTGCAAAACGTCCCCAAGCTGTCCCGTCAGCTGAAGGTCCTTGGCGCCACGCATCTTGGTTGCCTCGATGAAGATTATCTCTCCACCAACACGTGTCCAGACCACCCCGGTGACAACACCAACCTCCGCCTTCCTTCCCTTCGTCTCTGGGAAAAACCTCACTGCGCCGATGTATTTGCGGAGCGACTTCACCGTAACAACGCGAATCCTCTTATCGCCCCCGGCCACGACCTTTGCAACCTTGCGGCATATCTTGCCGATCGTCCTTTCGAGCTCCCTCAAACCTGCCTCGCGTGTGTAGCGGGAGATTATGTGCTCAATGGCGTCGGTCTTGAACCTCAGCATCGAGGGCTTCAGCCCGTGTCCATCAAGCTGCTTCGGGAGCAGAAACCGCCTCGCAATTTTAAGCTTCTCCTCGTCCAAATACCCCGGAAGCTCAATTATCTCCATCCGGTCGCGAAGCGCCGGCGGGATTGGGTCGAGAATGTTCGCCGTGGTGATGAACATGATTTTGGACAGGTCGAACGGGACCTCGATGTAGTGGTCCGCAAACGTGTTGTTCTGCTCAGGGTCGAGGACCTCAAGTAGAGCTGAGGCGGGGTCCCCGCGGAAATCAGCACCGATCTTATCGACCTCATCCAGAATGAAGACTGGGTTGTTGGCGCCGACGCGCTTGATCTCTTGTATTATTCGTCCCGGCAGCGCCCCCACATAGGTCCGGCGATGCCCTCGTATCTCGGCCTCGTCCCGCATTCCCCCGAGCGAGGCCCTGGCGAACTTGCGGTCCATCGAGCGCGCTATGGATTTGCCAAGCGAGGTCTTCCCAACGCCCGGCGGACCAACGAAGCAGAGAATGGGGCTCTTGAGGTCCTTTTTAAGGCTCCGAACGGCCAAAAACTCGAGCACACGCTCTTTGACCTGCACGAGGTCGTAATGGTCCTCGTCCAGTATCTTCTGCGCTCGCCTAAGGTCGAGGCTATCCTTAGTGCTTTTACTCCACGGCAGCCCAATGAGCCAATCCAGATACGTCCGAATCACACTGTATTCCGCCGCAGCGGGAGGGATCATGCTCAGCCGCTCGAGCTCTTTTTGGGCGGCCTCCTTAGCATCGGGCGGCATGCCGGCCTCGGCAATCTGCGAATAGAGTTCCTCGACCTCGCGCGACCTCTCGTCCGTCTCGCCAAGCTCGCCCTGGATGGCCTTTAGTTGCTGGCGAAGAAAATACTCCCGTTGCGATTTCTCTATCTCACTCTTCGCCTGCGACTGTATCTTGGAACTAAGCTCCAGAACCTGAAGGTCCCGGTTGAGATACCCAATCACCTTGGAGGCACGTTTCTCCACGTCGAACGTCTCGAGAAGGTCCTGCGCCTCGTTCGTGCTGATCTTCATGTGAAACGCCACGAAATCGCATAACTGGCCCAGCTCCTTGATATTCATCCCAGCTACATACATCTCATCTGAGAGATAGCGCGACGCATCGACCAGCTTCTGAAACTGAACAAGAATGTTCTCCGTGAGCGCCTCCACCTTGACGGACTCGATGTGCGGATCGTGCACCTCCACCACCTGCGCCTTGAAGAACGGTCTCACGGTTGTGATTGATTCTATTTTGACGCGGTTTAGGCCCTGAACAATCAGCTTGGTGCTCTTGTCGGGCATCTCGAGCTTCTTGGCAATGATGCATGCGGTTCCAACTCTGTAGAGGTCCTTCTCGACGGGCACGTTCGTTGCCGGGTCCTTCTGAGTAACCAGCGCGATCATGTCCTTCTCTTCTCTCACAGCCGAAACCAGGCTGATGCTCCGCTTGCGCCCAACCAAAAGCGGCATAACGGTGTGCGGGAACAGGATTGCATCTCTCAGCGGCAAAACCGGCAGAAGCATGGTCTTGTCCTGACGCTGTTGCGACATATTGGGCTTTCGCGATCTACTCTGACGGCCCGCCAAGGCGCTCACTCCTTACCAGTTTGGGAGTTCTCGCTTTCCAAGGCGCGGGCCACGCGCAACATGCGTGCCTCGTCAAACGACCTCGCAATCAGCTGCACACCCACTGGGAGGGCGTTTTCCTTGCTGTTGTAAGGGATTGAGATAGCTGGAAGGCCAGCGAGATTCGCCGGAATAGTGAAAACATCGGAGAGATACATCGTCAGCGGGTCGGCGAGCTTCTCACCTATCTTGAACGCCTCCTGGGGGCTTGTTGGTCCCATCAGCATATCTACCTTATCGAAAGCCGTCCTCAAGTCTTGGATTATCAACGTCCTCACCTTTTGAGCCTTGATGTAATACGCCTCATAATACCCGGTACTCAGAACAAATGTGCCCAAAATTATCCTCCGCTTGACCTCCTGCCCAAATCCCTCTTTTCTGGTCTTGCAATACATATCAGCAAGGTCTGAATAGGACGAGGCCCTGTGTCCATATCGCACGCCGTCGTAGCGCAACAGATTGGAGCTGGTCTCCGCCGTGCCCAGAATGTAATAGACCGCGACTGCGTAGTTAAGGTGCGGCAGCGAGACTGGAACTATCTCCACACCGAGGCGCTCGAGGGCGAGCATGGCATCCTGAACTGCCCTGGCCACCAGAGGCGTGAGTTCGCCCTCAACGTGCTCCTTGATAACGCCGACCTTCAGACCCGATAAGTCTCCGTCGAGCAACTTGCTGAACTCCGGCACAGGAAGATTGACGGACGTTGAGTCCCTCGGATCGCTCCCAGCGATGACTTCCAGCAACAGAGCAGCATCCCGGACGTTTCTCGTGATCGGGCCAATCTGATCGAACGACGGGGCGAACGCTACAAGCCCGTAGCGCGAGACACGGCCGTAGGTTGGCTTGAGACCTACGACGCCGCAGAAGGACGCCGGCTGCCTGATTGAGCCGCCAGTATCCGTCCCAAGCGCACAAGGAGCGCATCCGGCAGCGACAGCGGCAGTTGAGCCGCCGCTTGACCCGCCGGGCGAGCGATCGAGATCATAGGGATTCCTTGTGATGCCAAAGAAGGATGTCTCAGTGGACGAGCCCATGGCAAACTCATCGAGGTTGGTCTTACCTAGAATTATCGCCCCAGCTGAGACGAGTTTCTCCGTGACCGTGGCGTTGTATGGGGGAACAAAGTGTTGTAGGATTTTGGAGCCACAAGTAGTGGCCTCCCCAGCTACGCAGATGTTGTCCTTGATGGCTATTGGGACGCCGAAGAGCCGCATCGAGGACCGGGCCTCGCCGCCAATCAAATCAAGAGCTCTGGCACGCGCCAATGCCCCCTCATCATCTAACGTTATGAACGCATTGGTCTCTGCCTGTCGCTCGTGCGCCCTGGTCAGAA
>CAZKNE010000097.1:4949-7367 GCA_964554005.1 uncultured bacterium
CTCGCGGCCTCCTCAGCCGAGACCTCGCCGGCCAGGACCTTCCCGCCAAGCTCCGAGAGCGAAAGCCGCCAGATGTCCATCAAACTCTACCTCTGTTTTGCCTACTGTAAAGAGTTTTAGTCCACTCCGAGGCCACATAAGCAATAGCTGTCAGCATCACAAACCACATGCGATCATCAACCAGCACAAAGCAGGCATGCCCAGCGCTAAACAAGCACACAGACAATCACAGTGTCGGGCCTATGAGGACAAAGGCAGCCTCAAAACGAACGCAGTCCAGGACTTGGGCTAGCGCGTCGCGGAGAATCGACCAAGGAGATGCGCCTCTTCAGACGATCTTCTCGTCCTGTTCCTTTTTCTTGCCCTTCCAGACGTCCCGAATGATCCCGTAGATAGTCAGACCCAAGGCAATCGTAACTGACGACCACAGCATCATCACAAAAAGCATGACGACGGTGTTAAGGAGACCCTCTTCGACCGTGCTGAATTGCAGGTCAAAATTCACGTTCTCTCACCTCCCTCCAAAAACTGTCGCAAACTATTCGAGTTCATTTTTTCTAGAATTCGCACTCGACTGTGTCTTATGTTTCACAACTTGAAAAACCTTCTGAGACAACCCACTCTCTCCCAGTCCTTCTTGCGGAGCTCAACTACTTCTGTCAGCGGACGCGCCCTAAGCGGCGTTTTTTGCAGGCGTCCTATATCTTGTAAGAATCATTGCGGCAAACTATATGTTAGAGGCCAACTTCCGTCAAGTGCCTTGCAGCTCTTGACACGCCGCCCGAGATTGGCAAAGCTACCAATGTAATGAAGGTGCTGGTCTATTTTTGTTTTACGGACTGAGCGGAGGCGGATAGGTCCTGGTGGGTCTTCTGGACTTCAAATCCAGCAAGAGGCGGCAGAAACCGTCTCTGGTGGGTTCGATTCCCACACGCTTCCGCCATCTCACAACTAGCAAAAGCGCTGGGCAGAAGACTGCGAGGCGCTCCATTGCTCGCGCGAAGACTGCGAGGCGGCAATAGATTTGGAGAATCTCCTGTGCACGTCCGAGAGTTTGGCGGCCCGTCTGAAGAAACGTAGGCTCTTCATTCACGTTGGGGCAGGGGTTTTCAGGCCATGTATCTGAACTTCTTTCACCTTGATGAGATTCCCTTCAATCTGACGCCGGACCCAAGGTTCTTCTTCATGAGTAGAAACCATCTCGAGGCGGTGGAGCACCTCGAGTATGGGATTCAGCAGCGCAAGGGCTTCGTTGTGATCACCGGTGAGATTGGGTCGGGGAAAACCACGGTCTGTCGGGCGCTTCTCTCCGGGCTCGACGGCGAGAAGACCAAGACCGCGCTGATCCTCAACCCGATGCTCTCGCCGCTGGAGCTTTTGCAGGCAATCAACGAGGACCTTGGGCTAGAATACGAGGACAACAGCCGCAAACGGCTGACAAAGATCCTGAACAAGTTCTTGCTTGCGCAGTTCCAACGCGGCGGCAATGTTGCTGTGATCGTCGATGAGGCGCAAGAGCTTTCCGAGGACGCCTTGGAGCAGATTCGACTGCTGTCCAACCTTGAGACCTCCAAGGACAAGTTGATCCAGATAGTCCTTCTGGGGCAACCAGAGCTCGCCAGGGTCCTCTCACGTCCCTCAATGACGCCGCTTGCACAGCGCATTGCGGTTCGCTATCACTTGGGTCCGCTCGATTTTGACCAGACCTGTCAGTATATTGCTCACCGGTTGCGGGTTGCCGGATGTCATCAATCTGTTTTCACCAAAGGTGCGCTGAGGGCAGTCTTTCGTTATTCGGGCGGCATCCCTCGCAAGATCAACCTCGTCTGCGACAAGGCGCTGCTCTGTGCGTTTGGCATGGGCGAGCTTCAAGCTCATAAAGTCCATGTGAGAAGCGCATTGACAGAGCTTGGGCAACATCGCTCGGTTTTTTTGGGCGCAGTGCGGCGCCTGTCCTCGCGCAAGTGGGCGATAGTGGCTGTGGCGCTGGCAATTCTCTCCACATGGTACGTCTCGGCACGGTGGTTTGCGCCCGGGCGTGGAGGCAGCCCGATACCGAATGCTTCTGTCGTGGCTAATCGGGGCTTGAGTTCTGCTGCGAAGCCCGGCTCCAGCGGGCACCGAGCAGAGCTCGCGTCAAGAGTTGAATCGGGGCGAGCCTCGAGAGGGATGAGCGGTTTTGACCGAGACGGCACCTATCGGGTCGAATCAGGAGAGCTCGCTCCCTTTGGGGCGGTCATGACACTCCTTAGATTGTGGAGTGAGAACCTCAACGGGGTGCTTGCGAACGGCGATGTGTCCTCAATATCCTCGGCCGCAGAGGTCTGGAAACTGATAGGCCATGCCGGCTACAGGATTGAGTCTCGCCGGACGACGCTCTCACGTGACAAGCTCCTGGACGTTCCGTGCTTGATAGTG
>CAZKNE010000098.1:0-7301 GCA_964554005.1 uncultured bacterium
CCCGTTTGGCGGTCCCTACCGCCACACTCATAGAGCTGCGTCCGGCGTCCGTTTTGTAACGCTTTGAAAGCAGCTCCCATCTAGCGTCCAGCCGAGTCAACTTACTCTCTATCTGCCTCGCAACATCTGCCCGAGATAGCGCGTCGCCAGCATAAGTCGCGTCAAATCGCGGCAGCCAATCATTCTGAAGCATCCCCAAGCAGACCGCCTCACCTCTGTTGAGCAATGCCTCAACCATCTCCCGGTCAGTCGTCGGAAGCGAAATGCCCGTTATCTCCCCAGCGGAGGCGATCGCCTGCGCCAGCTGCTCGTTGCTGAGGTGGTCCGACAAGTCTGAAAGGACAGACCTCAGCCTTGTCTCGAAGTCAGAAGCGTTCATTCCAGGTCCCCTTTACTGCTGGTAGAACTCGGGAACCACGTAGGCGCTGATATCCTCGTCAGTGCTGTTCTCATCCGCGCCAAGCATAAGAACCGCAACCGCGCTCGGCTGCGCCAGAGTGCACCCCTCCGAGAACGTGAAAACAGCATCCCTGAAAGGATACTGCGAGTTCTCGAACGGCGTCTCAAGCACAAGCCCCTGATACTGACTCTGTCTCTCCACACGAGTTGTAACCGCCGGATACGGAGTGTCCAGACCGATCGCAACCACGTAGTTCTCCGGGATCATGTTGTTGACGTTGACGATGAACCCACCGATGCCTTGGTTGGGGTTGATGCCATCGAGCGCAAGCCGCTCCACGACCGAGTCAGGCAGGCCGGAGTTGATAGTCCAGTCGGCCAGCTGGATGAGGTCATTGGCCTGAGCTATGTTCACTAAGAGAAGCAGGTTCTTCTCCCCATAAACCCCCGGCGCACCAAACCCATGATGCTGTATCTCCTCCGAAAGCATTCTAAGATGCTCTAATGTCAGAGCGGTGGATGTCCTCGCAAAGATGTGAGTGTGTGGCGTCCCGAAAAAAGCATTCGCCTGAAAATCCGGACAGTCCGTGTTCACCTGCCAAGTCCCGCCCCACTCATCGCCAGCCTGGTTCTTCGAGAAGATCGGCGTCAACGCATTCTTCAATCGTTGCTGAAGGTGGGCCTGAATCACGCTCCCGAAAAGGTTCTCGATCCTCCTGGGATCGATCCGCTTCTGCGCTGTCCGCGTCAACGAAAACGCTATCTCGAATTCCTTGATCGGCAATGCGAACTCATAGACGCTGTTGGACTCATAGTCAGGCTCACGCCCCTCTGCGACCTCTTTGGCCACAAGGCGGTTGATCTCCTGTTTCACCGCCTCACTGGTCGATTTCTGCGTCAATCGGTCGGCAAGGCCAGACACGTCCCGATCGTTGTAGGCCTTCATAAGGCTTCGCACGTCCTTGAGGACATGCCGCCAATCAACGTCAGTGTCGCTGCCGAAAACGCCGCCCACATAAACGCCGCCTCGATACTGATAGGTGTCGAATGTAGTCAATTTCTTCCCCTTCCCTCGCGTTATCTGTTCTTTTATGGCCGGTAGGCTTATTTCCTATAGCGCTTGCAGGAAACTTCCTGAACTCGCAACGACAAACGCCGGACCAATCGAGATGTTCAGCTCGTTGCTCCCCGCCGCTACGCCAACGACCTGAACCACATCCCCATCGCCGCTCGGCTTCGTTGCCGTGATCTTGCCTGCAGTCTTGCTGAGGTAGTAGATCGAACCTGTCGTCAGAGGATCGCTAGCCTCATCGGTGATCCCGGCTATCTTACCGCTTCGCACAAGCGTCGCCCGTTCGTTCGCCTGGTAACCGCGAAGAGCCGCAAAACCGTGCGCCTCACGAGCTGTCCCGCTCGAGGCATTGGCAAGTAGCGTCTTGCCGTCCGTGTTGATATGCATCAGGTCGTTCTCCTCGACCTCAACGCTCGCAATCGACTCCCAGCTCCCTCGCGCATCTTTGTTCTTCCAAGCCATCTTCCTATGCACCTCCCATTTAGATTCTCATTTGACCATTTGTGTCGTTGACAACACCGCCGGGCACTATGACCTATACCGTGGCTGCCCGCCGCTTGGACCGACCCAGAACTATTTGATGAGGATGCCTCTAAGGTTCGCCAGCCGTCTAAGCCGCGAAGACGCTGTCTCCTTCTCGCTCTGTGCCGAAGCAACCGGCGGCTGCCCGACCACAGCATCCACCCCCTCCGCCGCATTTGTCAGCCGATTGAGGCTGCGCTTGACCTCACTGGCGACCAGATTGTGGAGACCCTCCTCGGTGGGCCGGTCAGCCCCCTGGGACTCTTTGATGTGGGCCAAGACCTCCTTCAGAACCGAGAGCTTCTCCTTCAACTCAACCTCAGTCTCGCCGCTAATAACACCCCGAAGCCGACGCAAAAGGTCTCCATCCCGAACGAACTGCGAAAGCTCCAACGCCTCCTCCGCAAACACAGCACGCCGAAGAAGCTCCGCCCGGTCATCACCGGCGCCCGCTTTGGCATCTGCCCCAACATCATCCCGAGGCGCCTGCGCCTCGTTGGCATCTTCCATTGTCTCTTCAGAGACTTCCTGTTCAGCCATCCGAACCTCCCTTAGTGTCTAAGATGTTTTTCATGGCATCACTTTTCTCTGTTTCCCGTTCTATTTTGACCTCTCACTTACTCGTAGCCCCGCTTCTTTCTCGCATCCTCCGGCCCAATAAGACCAGCCGAGAGATCGGCGAGAACAATGTTTTGCTGCTCCACCTCGTCGCCAGGGATCAAAGGACCCCAGACCGTCTCCACATCCTTGAGTTGGTACTCTGGGCCTCCTAGCGTGAACTTCCCCGACTCCGACAGCACAACTGACTTGGAGTTCGCCAACGCGAACAATATCCTGGCCAGCCGCTTGAACCCCGAGGCCCAGTAGATCCGTTTTCGATATGTCTTCTTAGCAAGTGGCTCGTAGAGCAGCCGAAGCGCAACGCCGGAGATGCTCGTCCCAGTCCACTTCAGCGGTTCCAGATGCGATTCCCCGGCCGTCTTGTATATCTGCCCTACCAAAAGGCTGAGTGTCTTGAAGAAGCTCTCCGGAATGCCCACCGGCTTCATCCGGACGATGTCCTGCCTCAACTGGTCGTTCTCGGTCAGAAAATGTATCTGGTCGCCGCCAAGCCTGACGACAGACTCCTCGAGATCATCGCTGTCGGGCGGATCGATATTGATCGCCTTGAGTATCGATTGGTCGTTGTAGCATTGCCAGTAGGCGTCGGACATCATCTGATTGACCGCGTCGAGCATCGGAATAAGTGGAGCGATGTCCGAGTCCCCAATTGTCTGCATTCGCTGGACCGAGTTTGGGATGTGAACAATTGGGATCATCCCCAGGTTATGCTCCGAGATGCTTGTAACCTCGAACTGGACGCCCTCCCCGTCATCCCCCGCGGTGTGCGGTCGAGCGGCCCGCAGCCTGACTATCCTCTCCCTATCCATCTCAACACGATGCCAGCGGAACTTCTCGCCCCCTCGTGGCTCAGGTTCGACCTGCTCCCATTGAAAGATGAACGCCAGCACCCTCTCCCTATCCAGCTCGTCATACTCGATGTCCCAAAGCTGGTCGTAACTTATCGACTGAACCCTCAAGACGCTTGGGCCAGCAGGGTCATAACTCACCGAGTAGAACGTCCCGCCGCAGACACCCGCATCAATTGCGTCCGTCAAAAGCCTCTGTCGAAAACCATTGTCGCTGAACACCCGATCCCAGAGCGCCTGAACCCGCGAGCTCTCGGCCTCGTCCATGCCCACCATGCGAACGCCTGTAAAACGACCGTCGCCGAACAGAGCGTCGGCCGAATCATCGACGATCTGTCTCGGGATGCCCACCGATATCGGAAGCCTAAGTGACAGCTGCGCCGCCGTCATGTTCTCATAAAGCGGGATGCGGACGTCCCTGTTGTCGTAAAAGCGACGAAAGCTGGCAACCTCGGTCAGCCTCGATAGCCTCGCCCGTGAGACCACCGTTCCGCCAAAGCCGCGTCGCGACGCCGATTCGCCCCCTTGAACAATCGTCCCATTCTGTCTCACCTGTTCCACCTCGGACTCGATTGTTATCTTGTGTTCCTCTTTCGATTTCGGAGAAAAACCAAAACCATCTTCACCGTCTCTGGCTCTCGTAAGCAGTTGACGCTTCCGATCCACTTCCCCTACCTGAAAAGCCAGATTCGTCCACGACATTTGGGACGCGAGGCCATTTGAAGGACACTCCAGGACCGCGGCCAGCCAAAACGCTGCCGCTCTACCGTGGTCTAAAGAGCTTGAAATGCAGCGCTGAGATCGCCGATAATCGGCCTCAGATTTGAGGTGAGAATCATGGCGCATAGGGCAGAACTGATCTATCAAGAGGTTACAGACGAGCTCATTGCCGAGGTAGTTCGGCGCATCGTCGAGGTGGCTGCTCCGGATAGTATAATCCTGTTCGGTAGCCGAGCGAGGGGCGAGGCAAGCTACCGGAGCGATCTGGACATATTAGTGATTAAGGATTCTGATGTGCCCCGTTGGGAGCGTTCTGGCGACATTCATTATGCG
The DNA here is from genome assembly GCA_964554005.1 of uncultured bacterium. Taxonomy (GTDB): domain Bacteria; phylum B130-G9; class B130-G9; order B130-G9; family B130-G9; genus B130-G9. Next base: position 4,516 of record CAZKNE010000098.1, read on the forward strand.
CTTCGGGATATAATGGTTCCTATGGACATCATTGTTTATACCCCGGAGGAAGTGTATGACTGGAGCCAGGTAGAGGAGGCCTTCGTAACTACGGCTGTTCGTGAGGGAAAGGTGCTCTATGAAAAGCCGACTTGATCTTGTTCGATTGTGGGTACTGAAGGCCGAAAGCGATCTTGGCGCAGCGATTGTTGTCCCGTCCCATCGCAGTTGACTCGAGGCCGATGCGTATATAGCCTTTGTTGAGAATTGGCTTCAGACTAAGCGGTCAGGCAAACATAATGGGAGAAGACACTATGCAGCCACGCCAGCGCCTCGTTGAGCTTCTGCGCGAGCGATCACTGAAAAAGGGGCATTTCAAGCTCTCCTCGGGCGGAACCAGCAGTTACTACGTTGACTGCAAGATGACCACGCTCTCCGCCGAAGGGTTGAGCCTCGTCGGGCGCGTGATCGTTTCTCGACTGAAGGAGCTTGGCGTGCGCCATGTCGGTGGTCTAACGCTCGGCGCTGACCCAATGGCCTGCGCCGCGTGTGCCCTGAGCCGGGATGAGGGCTTCCCCGTTGATGCGTTTATTGTGCGCAAGAAGGTCAAAGGGCACGGGACGGGCAAGCGGATCGAGGGCCCGTTGCCAGAGGGCGAAGACGTCGTCATTGTGGAAGACGTAACGACAACAGGCCGCTCGGCGCTTGAGGCGATCGAGGCAGTTGAGGCGCATGGCTGTCGGGTCGTTGAGGTGATAACAATTCTCGACCGCATGGAGGGCGGCAGGGAGAATATCGAGGCGAGGGGCTACCCTCTCTTTGCGCTGTGCAACAGGGACGAGCTGCTCGCAGACAAGTGATGCGGATTCGGCCCAGCGCTTCCGCTAACTCTCCTCGGGAGGAACACCATGAATGATATAGCAGCAGTTTGGCAAAATGTTGGCTGGAAGCAGATCGCGTCCGCGCTTGTTTTCGTCGGGATTGCGCTCGTTCTATCGCGCAAGCAGAATCTCGGCCTAGAAAAAAACTTTCTGATCGGCATGGTTCGAGTCTTCGTGCAGCTCATGGTAGTCGGCTACGTCCTGAACGTTGTATTCAGCCTCAAGAGCTTTGAATCGATCGTCGGCCTGCTATCGGTGATGACCGCGATTGGCGCGTTCACGTGCGCAAGGTCCGCGACCGATGTCCCCCACGCTCAAGTGATTGCGTTCATTGGCATGGCCATGGGGACACTGCTTTCGGTCGGCCTGCTCGCGGGGCTCTCGATTGTGCCATCCGAGCCAAGAACGTTGATTCCGCTCGCGGGGATGGCAATTGGCGCGGGCGCAAAAGCTGGGACGCTGGCTTTCGGTCGTGTCCGAGATGAGATAGCCGCAAACAAGGCCAAAATCGAGGCCGCACTTTGCCTCGGCGCTACATCATCACAAGCAATGCAAAGACATCTGAGACTCTCGCTGAGGCGCACGCTCGCCCCTACGCTCGTATCGCTCAAGTTGGTTGGGATCGTCCATTTGCCGGGCGCGATGACAGGGATGATACTCGCCGGCGCGAACGTATTCGAGGCGGTCTCTATACAGGTCGTCGTTTTCTATCTGCTTCTCTGCCAAGCGACGGTTGTCGCCACGATCGTCTCTCAGCTAGCAGCCAGGCAGTTTTTTTCCAGCGACCACAGGCTTCTCGCTTGAGGCCAGGGAACGCCGCAATTCCCCTGTTATGATCACGTCCCCCTCGGCAATATCTGCCCAATCGCGTTCTGGGTGTAGAAAGGGTCTCGGGAGCGGACGCTTTCTGCTGACAATGCTCAGAAGATGATCCCCCAGGACGACCAAGAACCACTAAGAAGAAGCTTGGCGTCCCTTCGTGTTTTTCGTGGACATTCTGTTCGGTTGAAGGATGCGCCATTTCAATCTGTGAAATCTGCGTCATCTGTGGACCCTTTCCTATGCGGGCAAGAAGGCCAAGCCGCCGCACTCCAAACGGACCCTCCTCGAGCCCGACTCATCTTGAAAGTGATGATTGGGGCCATCAGCCTCGCGTTGACTCAAGCTAAGGGGCGCCCTATATTCTGCTCCAAAATGAACCTAAGCACTGACTGTTCGATCTCTTTCAATCTCTGGAGCGTGAGAGTAAGGCGATGAAGGCGAGAACATTCACAGGTGGAATACATCCACCCGAAAACAAATACCTAACTGAGAAGAAGGCCATCGAGCGGGCTGCGGCCCCGGAGCTCGTCGTTATCCCGCTGTCGCAGCACATCGGCGCACCGTGCAAACCCATCGTCAAGGTTGGCGACGAGGTGAAGATGGGGCAGAAGATCGGCGAGGCGCAAGGTTTCGTCTCGGTGCCGATCCATTCGAGCGTGTCCGGCAAGGTCAAAGCGATCGGCCCGTTCCAACATCCGCTCGGCAATGTGCAGCCGGCGATAACAATCGAGAACGATGGGAAGGACGACGCGGTCGATCCGCTCGAGCCCCTAGACGACATAAGGGACGTGGAGCCCAAGAAGCTCATAGAGCGAATCCGCGAGCTGGGCGTTGTGGGAATGGGCGGAGCGACGTTCCCGACGCACGTGAAGCTATCACCTCCAAGAGAAAAGCCGATCGATACGGTAATTCTGAATGGAACAGAGTGCGAACCATACCTCACCGCCGACCACCGGCTGATGCTCGAGCATCCCACACGGATAATCAATGGCTTCAAGGTCGTGGTCCGTGTTCTCAACGCAAACCGAGCCGTAATCGGCATCGAGGCCAACAAGCCCGATGCGATCAAGGTGATGCGGCAATCGCTGAACGGTTCGGGCAACA
>CAZKNE010000099.1:0-2952 GCA_964554005.1 uncultured bacterium
GTCAGCTGTGGAATAGACGGACGGAATGTAATTACTAGGGGGCTGGCCATCGAACTCAAAGTTGCTCACGCTATAATCGATCTCACCCGACTCGCGCCAGCACGACCACACGCGCCAGTCCGTGCCAAAGTAAACAGTGGTGTCGAAAGAAACGAGAGGCACACCTGTGGCCGCAATGTCATTCACAACTCGAGTAACGCCCGTCAGCGTCGTAATAGTGCTGTCGGAGGGGCCTATCACACGCCAATAGGCCGCGCCTGCGTCAGTGCCGATCCACAGATTGTTCTCATCGTCAAACTCAAGCGAGAGAACGCGATCGGAAGGCAAACCCGGCCTCCCGTCTATCGAGTTAAACCGAAGCCCGAGAAAATTCATATCGCCTGCCGGGTAGTGGGCGATTGTGCCCGCGCTGCCAATTGGAGTGTCCTCTGCCCACAGCCCCACAAGTCCGTAGTCATCCATCCCACAAAAAACTATGTCCTCTAAACCCGGCTGGCCCGAGCGGGCGACCGCGTTGACATTGTTGCTGGGCAACTCGCTGTTTGCGGTGTCCCAATAAGCGAAAGGAGGCAGACCCATCTCCCTATAAAAGATGAGCCCTGTGCCGACCGAACCAAACCATCTCATGCTCGTTGAATCAAGGAAAACTGACATGATACTGACGTCATCCGCGGGAAGCCCGTCAGCGCTCGTAAAGTTAGTCCAGGTGTCCGTGCCCATAGTGTACCAAAGACGGGCAAGGCCGCTATCAGTTCCGACCCAGACCTCGTGCATGATCAAGCCCGCCCCTCCTTCGCCGAGCGCCTGAACGTTATCGGAAGGGATATCCGAGTTGGACATTGTGAACGAGTCAACAATGCTCGCCGTGCTGGGCTCGAACGCCAGCAGACCGTAACCATCGGTGCCGAGCCAGATGAAGTCCTCGCCTTGCGAAGGATCCATCGTCCGGGCCACCGCGTAGATGTCGTTAGTCGGCAGACCGTCCTCAACAGTCCAGCGCTCTATCGAAGCTGCCGTCGCTGTCAGATCATAAAAATGCAACAGGCCGCCGCCCTGCGTTCCCGCCCAGAGCTCGTCACCACTTTGAAAGAACGCCCTGATGTCATCACTATTAACAAAATGCCCCCAGAACGCGCCCATAGCACAAACAACCAAAAGGCCAGCAATCGCTGAGACAAGAACGGCTAACCGCCACCTTGATAGCATGGGAAAATCCTCCTACATCAACCGTTACTAGAAATCCGCTTACTTCATATCTTCCATCGAACTTATCTGCAATTGAAAACCATTAACTGGCCAAGAACAAAATCAATCGGCCTGAAAACGCGAAGTCGATATCGAACCAATGAACTCAAACCTCGTCCCCGGCACGGCAAGCGCCGCATAGAACGTGTAGCTGCCCGGTGGAATACTAGCAAGTGGAACCCTCAAAAGCTCGTAACCGGACACCTCGAAACCCTCGGAAAGGAACAGCGGGATGCCGGAAACCTCAGTGCTCCACACCGGCCAGAACCAGAGATTCCCCGCAGGGTCCTCGATAGCGACAAACGCCTCAACCTCGCGGCTCGCGCCGGGGTTCGTCAGCGAGGCGACAAGAACCATCTCCTCGTCGCCCTTCTCGCCGGCCGAACTCGCCTCGATAATGATCGTCGGAGATGGCAGCTTCTCACCAAAACCAACCATGTCAACATAGGTCGCGCCGCCTCTGAAGGACCCGACCTCTTGCCAATTCACCCGCAGAACCGCACTGATAGTGCCCAGGGTTGCTGGGGTGAAGCTCACGCTAACGGTGTTATAGTTCTCGGCAGGCACGGTGAATGGAATCCTGCTGATCACCTTGAAGTGTTCCGACGCAACGCCCTCGGGGCTCACCGCAACCACAGCCGTAACGCTGACGTCGCTCTCCCCAACATTAATCAGCTGTAGGTTCCGGATGCTGCTTCGGCTAACCATCACCTTGCCAAAGTCCAACGACGGGGGAAATGGCTTCAGCTCGCCAAAAGTATAACTAATATCTGCCACTGCCGGCGCTGCCTCAACGTTGCCGGCTCTGTCCACCGCGATTGTGTAGAACGAATACTGCCCGCCCTGCTCGGGTGGTGTAAACATAAACCACCTGCTAATCGGGAACGCAGTCGTCGCCTTCGTGGCCTGCTGCCAATCGCCGCCGTCATGGCTGAACCACAACTGAAGGTCCTTGTCTCGCCCAACACCGGCGAGGTTGTCCACGACCATATACTGAACCATTATTATCGCGCCATAGATGCGAACTTCTATGCACGAACTCGATGGCGGCGTCATGTCCACGTAACACGGCACAACCGAAGGAGGCGTCGCCTGAACGTTCCCGGCCTTGTCCTTCGCAATCGAGAAGAGCTCGTATCTGCCCTCGCCATCGGGCCAGTGATACGTAAACGTCTCATGAGCCGCGTCTGTCTCGAGCCCGGTGAACGTGAAGTCGCCCGATTCAAACCGGGAATATATCCGCATATCGGTGATCCCAGAAAGGTTGTCGGTGCCGGTGCATTCGAGATCGGTTATGGTCGCTGCTGACACATAAGCCGGCACGCTCACGAACGAGAATGGATCGGTTGTGTCGTAAATTGTCGTGCACTCCGCCTCGTTCTTTATGATCTCCGAGCGACCCGCCATATCGATCGCGCGGGTGAAGAAGTCGTATGTGCCATCCTCGTCGGGTGCAAATGATAGCGTCCCTAATGTAGCATGGCCCACCAAACCTGAATCGGTCCACTCACCGTCGCTCTCTCTAAAATGAAGCTCTGTATCAACAACGCCGCTGTCGTCCTGAGCGCTGTAACGCACGTCTATCGTCGCACCAGAAGCATACTCATCCGAAGCGCACGATGAGGAAGGCGCCTGAAGATCGATGTGCGCCGTGCACCCCGCCTCGTCTGTTAGAAGCTCCTGGTTGCCGGCCGCGTCCGTGCTGAT
>CAZKNE010000099.1:2962-7280 GCA_964554005.1 uncultured bacterium
GATGGCTGTGAAGCCATAGGCCCCCACACCTCGGTCTATATCGAATACGAACTCGCCAAATGGTTTGTCCGTCGTCCAACCAATATCTGTCCACTCGCCTCCATTAAAACGATAATAGATCGTGGTGCTGACCACAGGGCAGATGTCGTCGATTGTCACAAACGAAACTATAAACGGCAGGCCCCTAACGAAACGAACCGTTGAGCATTCTCGCTCCCCATCCTCAGCGATAACACAGACCTGACTAGATGAGACCGGCGGCGTCGTGTCGTAACGAACAGTCGCCTTCGGTGGCGTTAAGGCATCAGGCTCTGGCTCGCCATTGCCCGCAACATCATGCGACAGCGTGTAGAAATCATAAATCCCCTCCCCAAGCGGAGGAGCGAACAAAAATGTCCCACTGGCAACCGTCGCAGGAGTCGCGAGCGACGTCCAATCGCCCGGCAGCTGGCCGATCATCGGCGCGTATCGATACCAGAGCTGGACATCGAGAACACCAGAGACGGCATCGCTGGCGTTGAAGTCAATGCTAAGAGGCGCACTTGCGGTTGCGTATGGTCCTGAACAGCTGCTTAAAGGAGCCGTAGCGTCGAACTTTACCTCGGCCCAGGACGACAATAGCTCTACGTTGCCCGCATTATCGGTCGCCCTTGTAACTATCTTGTAAAGCCCCTCTCCATAGCTTAAAGCAAAGAAGAACGAGCCCGCAGGTTCAGTGCTCGAAAGCCCCGACTCAATCCAACCACTTCCGCCAGGTGGCGTGAAGAGCAGGTCAACTCTCGCAATACCCGAAAGATCAGGCTCCGATTGATACTGAACTTCGACTGGTGACTCCCTTACCAAAAGAGGCACAAATGCTAACGTCGAGGGTCGAACCGTATCCCGAAGCGTAGTGAAATCCGGAACGTCAGGCGCCGCCTCAACGTTCCCGGCCTTGTCTTGCATCATCGAGAAGAACTCATACAGTCCATCCCCATCGACAGGGTCGAAATCAATCACACCGAACTCGCCTTGGCCAATTGACATCGGGCTCACCCAGCCACCAGGCGGGTGACGATAAAGCACTCTAACAGTATCAACGCCGGAGAAATCATCCCAAGCCGTGTACTCAATCGGAATAATCCCGCCAGTCGAGTACGCAGGCCCGCTGGACCTCGAAGTCCCAGCATTCCGGTCCAGAAGTATTATGCATGTCCCAAGACCGTCGTTCTGCACGCCTCCGGCCATGTCGTGCGACTCAACTCTGAATCTGTAAGCCCCGTCTGCCAGCGGATTACCGGAAGAGCCGCTGTAGGCAAATGACCCATGATCAACACCATAGTCAATCAGCCCCGTAAACCACTCTAACTGACCCTCAAGCGCATAGTAGAGGTTGACGCTTGCAATGCCCATCCCGCTTCTGTCCGTCGCCACGTAATCTATCGTGATCGGCAGCGAGCTCGTGTAAGCATCGGACGAGGCCGTGCTTGTCGGGAGCTGCGGCGTGTAACTCGTTGTTGCAACATTGCCCTCACTTATCGCCCGGGCGAAATCCTCCACGTTGCCGCACTTGTCCTGCGCAGAGGACGCGAACAGATACTGCCCAGGACCTTCGTTCCAGGGAGACTGTGCCCGCGGAGTAAACTCAATCACGCCCGCCGGCGCTGCACCAGTCGCCGGATACCGACGCCAAGCGCTCACGTCCGAACCATCATTATCGAACGTATAGTAGAGCGACACGTTGTCCACCCCGCTGCCCGCATCCCCCGCTGTATAGCTCACAACAATTGGCGCGGTATCCGCCTCAAGCGGCGCTGTGCAAGCCGAGGTCGGCGGCACCGTGTCGTAGATCAGCCATGTCTCCGGCTCGCTCGCCCCCGAGGGCGCCTGCTCCCAGTTCTCGGCGTTATCAACGCCCTGAGTCACGAAGTAGTAGCTGCCGTTAGCATCCTCTGGCAATGTGATAACAAAGCTGCCCGAACCGCCTATCTCCTCAAGTCCAGTGTAAAACCAATGCCCGGCATTAAACCGAAGCCAGAGCCTCGTCTTGGCCGGCCCGCTCAGGTCGTCCTGGAGCGTAAAGTCAACATCGATATCCTCCCTGCTGATCACGTAATGCCCCACATCACAAAGCGATGTCGGGACCGTAGCGTCAAAAACAGTTGTGGTCTTGGGGAGAAACAATGTCTCGGCGTTCGGGGGAGTGGCGTTGTCATAGGCCACAGTCGTGAAATCGAACACACCCTCGGCTGAAGGCATGAACACAAACTGGCCGTTCGTCCCGAGCTTGGCAGCCAGCCCGCTCGCAGTCCACGGCTCTCCATCATAGGAATACCAAAGCTCCGTGTAGGCGACGCCAGTCCTGCGAACTCCCACGTCCCAAGAGCTGAAACCAACCACAATCGGGACAGTGGACGCGTTCGCAAACGTCGGAGACCAGCAGTCCGAGGCAGGCGCATGAATGTCTGGCACAACCATGTCGTTGTAGGTCACCAGCTTGCCGTCGGGCTTTGCCCAATAAAATGTCCCACTCCTGTCGATCGCGCAGGAGAACGCCGGCGGCTCGTTCATGTCCTCAGTCTCCCAGACCAGGTCCCCCGCCTGCGTTATACAATAGTATCTGTTGCTGTCCGCTCCGAAATAAATATGCCCCGCACCGTCCATGACGAGCGCAGACCTGACCGGAGCTCCAACATCATAGACAATCGTCGTCACTGTGCTGTGTTGGCCCATGGAATAGATGATGCCGTCGTCGCACCCGAAGAACACAGTCCCGTCTGGAGCGATCACAGGCACCGAATAAACGCTCGCCGGCATGATGACCTCCCAGCGAAGTGTGCCCGAAGCGGGCATATCCGGAGGCGCAGGAGGATCAACGCAGCAGAAGCGCCTCGTTGAGGTCCCGAAGTAGATGGAGCCGTCCGTGGCCATAGCCGCGGCCATCCTGTCGTCCGCAAGGCCGCTGTTGTAGCTCCAGGCCAGCGTTCCGTCTGGGAACAACACGTAAAACGTGCCGCAGCCACCGCCGAAATAGACGTTCTCAAGCTCGCCAACCATGATTGTGCCGGTAATCTCATCAGGAACAGGACACGCATATTGCCACTTCGCGGTGCCGTTGCTGTCGACGGCATAGAGCGTGCCGTCGTCGGCCCCGAAGTAGATGGTGTAGTTCTCAACCCGGTTGACAGTAACTCCGGCGTGGATCTCGCTGCCAAGCGCTCCGTCATAAACCCAGGCCTGCGTCCCATCGCTGTTCAGGGCATAGAGCCGGCCACCCTCGGTCCCGAAAAGTATCTTCTCATCATAAGTCAGCGCGGGCGTTCCAGAGACCGCGTCCGGCGTATGATAGGACCACTTCAGCGTCCCATCCGTCGCAACGGCGAAGAGGCTGTTATCGCTCGTGCCGAAATAGACGTTCCCCTGACCATCGACAACCGGCGCGGTCGTGATAATGTCGTTGGGTATCGTATATATCCATTGAAGATTCGTTGTCGCCGGGCCGCTGCCGACAGCGCTGCCAGCCCGCTCGAGGTCCCTCTGAACCATCGGCCACTGCGGGCCATAGACCCTGATCTTATACGCGCCCATCTCGGCGGGGTTGGCCTGCTCAACCTTTATATAATACCGTCCCGTCACGAGGCACGGGAAAACTATGTGTGCCGAATCGCCGCCGAGGTCCTGTCGCAGAAGCGCTCCGGGGCACGGGTCACCAAGATCATAGAGATACACGTTGCCCGCATAGTCAGGATCGGCGTCATCTTCAACATCAATAACGTAAGTTATGTTGTATTCCGCCTCGAAAGCGAACCAGTCCTCATCGCCCGGTGGCTCGAGGTTGTGCCCGTCCTGCCACGTGCCGTCTGTTGGAAGAAGCGTTGCGGCCGTGCACGTGTTATCCCACTCATAAGGATCGGGCGAGTATGGCGCAGCGGAGACCATCGGGCCTGAATACGGCCCATCCCACGCAGTGTTCCAATCCGCCTCCTTCGCCCCAAAACTATAGGTATGACCGCTGCCGGCGTCCAGCGTCGTGGAGTATTCCCACGTGCCATCGCAATAGTCGCCATCAACGAGCGTCATATCGTAGTTAGTGCCATCTACGTGGGCAAATATGCTAGTTGGACCCTCACACTCAGGATCGCTGTAATGAACCGAATAGACGAATACCGTCGTCCTGTCGCCTGAATCGGGCGTAACCATTCCACCGTAGAGGCTAGGCCCCTGATTCAAAAGCTCCGAAATCCCCACCTGCGTCCCAAACCACCTATTGCCATAGGGGTCAACGTCGATCGAGCAGATGCGATTGCTGAAAAGCCCGCTGTCATCCAGATAGTAGTTG
>CAZKNE010000100.1:0-7245 GCA_964554005.1 uncultured bacterium
ATGACGACATCCGCCGTGTAGTCGAAGGCGCCCGTCAGCAATGAGCTGCCAACACCGTAAGCATCCACAGGGATGTTGTGGGCCTCAAATTGGGCGATGCGATCAGCCGTGAAGCCGCCGCTGACGACTATCTTGACGTAGCTGAATCCCTCGGCGTCCAGGGCCGCCCTGACGTTCCGAACGAGGACCTCGTTGACGCCGGTCGGGTCAAAGTCGCTCATTTTGGGCACGACCGACCGGTCAACCATGGTCCCCGCGGTGTCAAGCCGAACGCCCCACAGCCGCTTGCCCAGCGCCTTGGCGACCGCAAGCGATGTCTTGACGGAGTCGTTATCGAAATCGACTAGCGATATGACTTGCACGGGGTCAGGCATGAACTCAGCGAACTTTTGTGTTGCCATCACAGTATCGCCATCGTATGCGGCAATGAGGCCGTGCGGGACCGTGCCGATGCCCTCCTGATCGAACCACATCCCCTGGGCATCTGTCGAGACCCCAGCCGCACCTCCAATGTGCGCCGCATACCCATCGCCCGGCTGGTTCAAAAAATGGTCGAACCGAGCGGAAAAAAAGAACAGCTGCTTGCCCCCGGCCGCCTCAACTGCCCGGCGGGTGTTCGTCGCGACCTTGGTCTGTCGAGCCAGAACGCCGAGATAAAGCGTCTCCAAGTGAGCAAACGAGGCGTAATCACCCTCAATTGTCATCACGGTCTCGTAAGGTCCAGCCGCTTCGCCGTCGCGAAGAGACATCATCGTGATACTGCCCGGCCTGTCGGCACAGCGCTTTATGATGCCGATCGCCTCGTCCGTCCCACAGACAATAGCGTTGCCCTTCTGAAAAACTTGCATCAGCACCTTTGGGTGGCGATTGTCTCTCTTCAGTATGTCGCGCGTCCGGACAAAGTATTTGTCCGTATAGTGCCCCGCGCGGATACTATCTTCAGGTATGTTGAAAGTGCTGGGGTCGAGCCGCTTCTTGCCTGCCATTAGTTGCTACCTAGATGGCAAACCGTTCTCCTCTTTGAAGCTGTTCAGGGCCTCGGCAATCGTCGGATGTATCTGGAATATGCTCGACAGCCGCGTGATTCTGAACACGTCCATCACCATATCGTTGAGCCCCGAAAGCCTCAGGTCTCCGCCACGACTATTGGCCGATTTCAATGTGGAGACCAGAACGCCCAAAGCGCTGCTGTCAAGGTAGTTTACCTGAGAGAGGTCGGCCGCGATCTTTGGCTTGTCCTTTACCACAAGCGCCTCGAGAGCCTCTTGGAGCTTGCGGCTCCCCGAGTGCTCCACCCGCCCCGAGACCGTTACTACTTTCGTTCCATCCAGTTCGGATACGTCTATGTGCATCGTGTCAGTGCCCCAAACAATTCTGCCTTTAATCTTGTCATACCTTAATGATCGACCTCACGTCATAGCCCTTGAGCTTGTCACGTCCGGCCAAAAAAGTCAGCTCTATCAAAAACCTGATCCCCACTACCTTGCCACCCAGCCGCTCGACCAGCCGTGCAGTTGCGGCGAGAGTGCCACCAGTAGCCAGCAGGTCATCGATCAGAACAAGCCTCATGCCCGGCCTCACGGCATCCTTGTGTATCTCAAGCGTATCAGTCCCATACTCGAGCGCGTAGGACTCAGAAACAGTCGCAGCGGGAAGCTTTCCCGGCTTGCGCACAATCAGTAGCCCACAGCCCAACTTGTAGGACGCAGCAGCAGCAAAGATGAACCCCCGCGCCTCAACCCCGACAACCGCATCCACGTTGTCGGAGGTTAGCCCCTCGACAGTCCTGTCAATTGCCTCCCTAAAGGCCTGACCATCCGCCAGAATAGGAGTTATGTCCTTGAATACTATCCCTGGCTTAGGGAAATCGGGAACATCTCGCAACAGTTTACTCAAATCCATAGTAACTTCCTTGGTATAATACGCACTCAACGTCAAAGAACCTGCAAGCTTTGCACCAACAGGCAGGAGACGACGCACTCATCTAAATATCGAATAGAATCGAAAACTCTTTATACTGCCCAGTGTAGGGTGCTTGCAAGACCTGCATCGACTTGACACGCGCCCCAACCGGACCTCGCCTCAGCAGCATGAGAAAATTATCCATGGTCCCCTGGTCGCCCTCGGCGTAAACCTGAACGCGCCCGTCCCTAAGATTACGGACATACCCCCGAACTCCGCATTCCTGCGACTTCCTGTAAACATACTGCCGAAACCCAATGCCCTGAACAAACCCCTCAATATATACCTTTGCGGCTACCTTGGCCATTGGCAGTCTCCTGCTCTGTTGTCCCCTGCCAACCTACGCTCACGAACTTTACAACGAAACATCTCAAGAGCTGGCATCCTTTAGCCTTTCACTAAGCTCCGAAACCTCACTTAGTTCCTCGACCGCGCCCGATACATGCCACCTAGTCCTTAGTGCGAAAGCTCTCCTATGGAACTGAAGAGCATACGCGATCTCCGACAAGGTGCCATAACTGCCGTCAACTGCAACAACGACATCGCCTGCAAGCACCACGATCATGTTCCTTGCCAGACCGATCCCAGTCGGGATCACGATGTCAACATAGGGATTGGCGTCGCTCTTCTCTGCGCTCGGAATGATTCCTATAGTCGTCCCTCCAACAGACTTGGCCCCCCTGCAAGCCTGCTCCATCACCCCGGTAAGCCCACCGCACACCAGAACATGGCCGTTCTCTGCGATCACCTTACCAACCTCGAAGGCAACCAGTCCAATCTCCTTTGAACATCGATGTCCGCCAATCACACTTACTATCATGACCGCTCCAAGTAAGTTCCTAAGGAGCGCTCCTGCGCTCTCCCACTGCCAAATTAAAGGTCAGCCTGTCTTTTACCACAGATCAGCGCTCTGATGCAAAGGGCTATGCCCTCAAGACTACATAGGCGCCTGAACCGGCCCATGCGCTCAGATGAGAGAAGGTCAAAGGAGGTCAGGATGCTGGGAAATAGCCCGAGAATCCTGCCAGCAACCACTGCTGACCACCCCTCAACTATTCATAGTTCGCCGAGGTGGTAGAGAACGAGGGTAAGTGCGACGATAGGTGCGGTCTCGGCCCGGAATATGCGGCTGCCCACCATGACCGCGACGAAGCCATGTTCAATGGCGGCTCTTCGCTCGACAGAAGAGAGGCCCGCTCCGGGGCCAATCAGCAGATACACGGTCTGGGACTGTGAGAGGCATGAGAGAAGCTCCGGCAAGGCCTGGCGGGCTGACCTTGCTTTAGTGTCCGTTGTAAACAAGAGCCTGATGGCGTTGTCAGCCGGCGTTTTGATAGCCTGCATCAGCGGCAAAACTGGCTCTATGACAGGAAAATGCGCACGCCCACATTGTAGCGACGACGACTTGGCAATCCGCCGCCATCTTTCGACCTTTTTGTTGAACCGGCCTTCATCCCCGCGGAACTTCGACTTCTCAGAAACGACCGGAACGATTCCCCAGACGCCGAGCTGGGTTGCTCTGTCAATAACCTGCTCCATCTTGCCGCTGGAGAGGCAGCACTGCATTAGGACGATTTTGCTGCGGCTTTCAGGACTCTGAGGCTGCGTGGTCCGCAGCACCTCGCACACAAGAGCATCGGGGCTGGACCGCTTTAATTGCAGGAGATAGTCGTTGCCAAGCCCATCTGTCCCGACTAGCCTATCGCCGGGCTTGAGGCGAAGGACAGTTCTTATGTGATGCGCCTCGGTGCCGACAATTGCAGCTTTGCCGTCGGCAATCATCGAGCGGTCAACGAAGATTCGATGAGGTCTCATTTTTCTTGGGCAGCAGCCTGTGAATTAGCATTGGGCAAGGCTCGTCTGGCCTGTACGTAGGCACAATCAGGCATGAGTATGTTCTCCCATTTACTTATATGGTGAGATAATAAAGGAACGTAGTCAAGGAGTCCCGCTGGCCCCGATAATCAGATTGGTCGTTTTTGAAGTTGAGTTCTGAAGTTGGCTGGCACATAGGCAGGGGAGTTTATGTCGACGGCCGAGTTGCTGCCTCTTTCAGCTAACGGGTGCGACGAGGGGTGCAGGTTGTAATCCCCGGTAGGGGAAGCCGTGCGTGCAACGCAACGGGGAGGTTAGAAAGGGGGATTGTGGCGCTATTCGCACCGTCAGGCTACGCCTGCGGCTACCCTTGGTCTGCCCTTCGGGCACGAGCTTCTGCCCTCCATCCGCGAGGCAGCCGCAACGCTCCCCCGCTCCAATCTGATTACTGGGGCTGGCCATGGGGCATGTCAGAATCAGGCCGGCAGAAGGAGCTAACTACTTTGGCGTCGGGCCTCAGGAGACGATAGGAAGACGGTCTTTTCGCGTAGCCTGATGGCACGCAGGATGTTGACAAGCGGCTAAAGATTGCCGTAGTTTCGTTCGAGAGAAACAACAGTATGAGTGATGCCCAGTGTTGTTTCTGGCTTTGCTGCATTTCAATATTAGACTTACGGTCCGGCTGGTGATGATGGAGCAGGACAAAGAGTTACTGTTTTCGGTGGATAGCAGCGCTTTGATGCGGGAGTTTTTGGAGCGATCGCTGTCGTCCCCAAATCGCACAGTGGTGAGCTTTCGTAGCCTGGAGGAGGGTGCTCGAGCGGCTGCCAGAGGAGCTGTTGACCTAATCACGTATTGCGTGGATGGCCTGAAAAGCCCATCTGACGAGCGTTGTCTGGAGCTCTGGGGGGAGAGGCAAATCCCCGTCATTGTTCTCAGCGCGATAGACGAGATCGAGAATAAAATTAGTTGGTTGAAGCGCGGCGCGGTCGATTACGTGGTCAAGCCATTTGAGATCGAGGACCTCTCGGCCAGGGTCGATGTCCAAATGCGGCAGATAAGGGGTTATAAAGACCTGTTGTCTGCCAATGAAAAGCTTTCGCACGAGGTCAAGAAGATGGAGCGGCTTGCCATCGTTGATGGATTGACGCGGCTTTACAACCATCGTTACTTCCAGGAGCGCTTGCGAGCGGAGTTCCGGCGAGCGAGGCGCTACATGGCGCCGTTGAGCCTGGTCCTGCTGGACATAGATGATTTCAAGGATGTGAACGATCTCCACGGTCATCAGGTTGGCGACACGGTGCTTGCCGCTTTGTCGAGAGCTCTAAAGCAGGAGATGAGAGCCTCGGACCTGCCGGCGAGGTACGGTGGTGAGGAGATAGCAGTGATCCTTCCAGAGACGGACAGAATGAGTGCTCGTGCGATTGCAGAGAGGCTCCGGAAGAGGATAGAGGGGCTGCGCTTCGCTAGTCGCGATAATGTTGCTTTCTCAATAACTGCAAGTTTTGGGGTTACATCCTTGGACAACAAGATGGGAAGCTCAGCAGAACTCGTCGAGGCCGCAGACGACAGCCTATACGTCGCTAAAGCTTCCGGGAAGAACCGGACAGCGGTTTTTGACCGGTGATCGAGTTGGACTACTGAAAGGTCTCGCGAGAAAAATGGTTCAGCCAGACGTAGCCTTTCACCTGACGAAGGGGCTCTTGGACGAGGTCCTCGACGGTATTCTGATTCTGGACGAGGCTGGGCGAGTGCTGTTCGCCAATTCCTTTGCAAAGTCGAAGTTGTGGAGTGGTGCGATTGATGTTTCGGAGCGGTCAATAGGGGAGTTGTTTCCGGCGCCTGCGGAGATGAGCTGGGAGGAAGCCTGGGGCCTTCTTTGCGAGCGGAGGGAGAAGATCGAGTTGAACTTTCTTTCATTGGAGCGACTGAACGCGAAGGAGATACTCTTCTTCGACGCGGTGCTTGTTCCTCGGATTGGCATGGACGGGGGTTTACAGGGAGCTGTTTGCCTTCTGCACTTCGCCTCTCCCGCGGAGAAACTTGCGATGGAGGTTGAATCCGCGAAGGAGACGATAGAAAAGCAGCTTAGGCAGCTTGAGGACTTCACGGCGATCGGGGACGAGATCGTTGGCAAGACTGATCTGCACCACGTCTTGAAGAAAGTTGCTGAGACGATTCGTGAGCACTCCAACTTCCGTCGAGTCGTGGTTTCAAGATTTTCTGACAAGCAGGGTAAGCGTGAGATAGCGTGCGCAGGGGTCTCTAAGAAGGAGGAGAGTTTTCTTAGATCGAAGAGGTGGTCTCCGAGGATCAACAAGGAGGTGTTCTGCGAGCGCTTCAGGATTGGCCACTGCTCTTATTACGTTCCTCACGGTCAGGCCGACACGATACCCATCTATGGTGTTCAGAGCAAGATTCCTGTCAACGAGATGAAGGGCTGGCATCCTAACGACAGCCTGCTAATACCGTTACGCGGGAGGGGTCGCAAGCTGATCGGAGTGATCTCGGTCGATGACCCAAAGGACGGAAGAGTGCCGACTGGGGATGCGCTCAGGCCACTGGAGCTTTTCGCAACCCAAGCCGCTAGAGCCATAGAGGAAGCTACCCTCAAACAGGAGCTGGTGGAGACAAAAGACAGCCTGAGGCACCTGATAGACAGCACCCCCGAAGCGATCATGGCGACTGATGCACACGGCGTTGTAACGTTCTACAGCGACGGCGCGGAGCGCATGTTTGGCTACCAGCCTCGGGAGATAGTGGGGAGGCGTCTTTCGGAGTTTTACTCCGACGATCCCAAGGAAGGGCGGGCAAGGGCCCGTAAGATAATGAATGACCTGTTGAACAGCCAGACGGAGACGATAACCGGTAGGATAGTTGAGTTCTCGAAGAAGGATGGTGGGCGGGTGCCGATCACGATCTCCGCCGGGATGCTTCGAGATGAGAACGGCGGTGTTATAGGGACAATTGGTGCTGCAAGGGACATAAGCGAGGACATAAAACTTCGCCAGCAGATCATGGAAAAGAACCGCAAGCTGGAGGCGAAAAACGCTGAATTGGAGGAGTTTGTTTACGTTGCCTCACACGATCTTCAGGCTCCGCTTGTGTCCATTCAAGGGTTTGGGAGCAAGCTGACGCGGGAGTACAAGGGTGTGCTTGGGGAAGACGGGCTTCATTACTTGTCGCGACTGAACGCCAATGTGTCGCGTATGTCACTATTGCTGAAGAGCTTGCTGGACCTTTCGAGAGCGACCACCAAAACGCTCCAAAAAGACCCCTGTGACCTCTCTAGCATATTAGATGACGTGCTTGAGGATTATTCGGAGCAGGTGGCGGAGCTGAACGCTGACATCAGGAGACCTTCTGCACTTCCTGTTGTCTCATGTGATGGGATCCAGATCGCTCAGGTCCTGTCCAATCTGATCAGCAATGCGTTGAGATACAGATCGGAGACCAGGCGGCCAGTTA
>CAZKNE010000101.1:0-5819 GCA_964554005.1 uncultured bacterium
GTAACGTTCAGTGTGGATCAGCGAAGCCAGATAGAGTCGAATCGCAGGCAAGTATGTCCTACAGGAGCCAGCTGAGGTGGCTTGCATTAGGTCTCGTAGCCATGACGTTTATGATGTTTGTGGATTACAATCGGTTGATAAAGGCCGCGTATGTCATCCAATTTATCGCCTCGCTAGTTCTCGTCGCCGTCCTCCTGTTTGCAGAACCGATAGCGGGCGCCAAACGATGGCTCGACCTGGGGTTTGTCAGGTTTCAGCCGTCCGAGCTCGCCAAGATCACCACTGTGCTGGCACTTGTGAAGCTTTTCTCCTCGGAGCGGCTGCGCGGGCGGCCCTGGCTCCAGATACTCGGAGGCCTGGCCATTGTGGCAGTCCCCGCCGCACTCATCGTCAAGCAGCCCGATTTCGGCACCGCAGTAACGTTCCTCATCCCGTTCATCGTTCTGGCGTTCGTGGCCCAGCGCCGCCTCTGGCCTATTGTCCTCACAATTCTCGCTGGGGCGTTTTCGGCCTTGCCGGGCTGGTTCTTTCTCAAGCCCTATCAGCGCCAGCGCATCATCGCATTCATAGACCCATCCTATGACGAACTCGGCTCTGGCTACCAGGCGATACAGTCCAAGATAGCAGTCGGCTCAGGCAGCGTGGTCGGGAAGGGATTTGGCAAGAGCACTCAGGTCAGGCTCCAATTCCTACCGGCGCAGCACACTGACTTCGTCTTCTCGGTGCACGCTGAGGAGCAGGGCTTTCTTGGCTCCCTACTCGTGGTCGGGCTCTTCTCCATCGCAAGGCATGCCAAAAACCGCGCCGGCCTACTGCTGGCCGTTGGCTGCACATCTCTGATCGCAGGGCAGTTTCTCGTCAACGTCGCGATGGTGATTGGCGTTCTGCCGATAACCGGCCTTCCATTGCCTTTTATGAGCTACGGCGGCTCGTCGCTTACCGCAGTGTTTATTATGCTCGGCCTCCTCGAGAGCGTTCAGATGCGCAGGTTCGCCTTCTAGAGATTGTGGTAACGCCAGATGTGATGCAAGAACTTGGATACAAAAACCGTAACGGCAAACATGCTACTGTTCCATAGTGAGTGCAACACAACGCACCAGCGCAGCCGGTGCGTGTAGAGCAGGACGAGGCACAACATGAGGCCATGCGTAGTATGAACACAGAACACAGGCCAGCTGATGGCGCTCATCCCGATCTGGTGAAGAGCGGCGAAGATGACGCTCGACACGAGAACTGCCGGCCACTTGCCAACTATCCTTAAGAGCAGCAAGAATAGGGCTCCACGCAAGAGTAACTCTTCTACTAAGGGGATAGTGATGCAGATAGCAGCCCCGGCCATAACAGGAGCGGCGCCAACCTTGCCAGTCTGGGCGATAGGTTCCATGACGTTCTTCCTAATGAATCTTTGTAGCCTGGGGTTGCCGGCCCCGGCCTCTCGAGGCAGCACCATCATAATGGCTACTGTCGCAGAAATCATAAGAAGGAGAGCAACAAGGACTGCCGCCGATGACCTAAATATCCCGGTGGGCGCACCCAAGAACCGGCCCAGCAGCCGGATATCGCGCCAAAACATCGCCAGCAAGAGCAGAAATAGGACTGTATCGTCCACCATCTTTCCGACCAGTGCCCCGTAGGCCTTATCCGTTACACCAACAGCTGGCCAGAGGGCGCGCATCGCAAATGCAGCCCCGACGAAAACAGCTATCTTCACAGAAAAAGACACCACCAGGCGTGCTTTAGGGTTTCTTGGCATCAATCGCTCAAGTCTGTGCATCTGCTTTCCTCGATTGCGCAGTCAACTTGTCTGCGCCTCAATATCTTGCCGCATGGAGTCAAGGATCTCGGCGAGCGCATCTCCGGCCTCAGGAGCCCCAATCCCATAGGACCCCAGAATGGTGCGGGCCTCGTCGCGATAGCCGCTTGTGGCAGGCGCTAGGTCTTCAATGGTCTCGACCAGACGCGACACGAGAGCGATGCGACTCGCCAGGAATGCGTCTGCGCCGAGCGCCTGATGTGTCAGAAACTGCCAGTGCCCCCTAAACTTTTTCCAGTCGTCAATAGCATCATCGATCTTGCTGAGAGCATCCCGCGCATTATTGAGCATGGTGGTCTCTTTTTACCGGTTTTAAGTTCAGAGCACAATAAAAAACGCTCGGCCAGCAAATCCTGTTGACCATCACCGGCGCAGCACATAACCTAAGTTGCATGAGGGCTGTGATACTCCAGCCGGGATATGTGCCGTGGATAGGCTTTTTTGACCTGGCTGCGAAATCGGACATCTTCGTGATCTTGGACTGCGTTCAGTTCGACAAGCGCTCGTGGCGGAATCGCAATCGGATTCGGACGGAGACGGGTTGGCAGTGGGTAACTGTGCCGGTGCTAACAAAGGGCAGGTTCACGCAACGCATTGACGAGACGATGATCGATAACACGCGGAATTGGGCGCACAAGCACCTGGCTGCGATCAGGACTTGCTATGCGAGGGCGCCCTATCTAAAGGAGTTTTGGCCGCTATTTGACGAGGCGCTCGGCCGAAAGTGGGAAAGGTTGCTGGACCTCGACATGCACCTGATCAAGATGCTCGACCGTGCTTTTGAGCTGGGCACGAACTACGTGATGGCGTCAAGCTTATCGCCGGCCGGCAAGAAGGCCGACCTGATCCTTGAGATATGCAAGATGGTTGGCGCAGACCGCTACCTCAACGGGGACATGGGACGCACCTACCTGGCGCCCGAGCCGTTTGAGGCCAACGGGATTAAGCTGGAGTTTCACAATTACACACACCCGATCTATCGGCAGTGTTATGATGGTTTCGAGTCGCACATGTCGGCCATTGACCTGCTCTTCAACTGCGGCGCAGACGGAAGGAAATACATCCTGAGGCCAGATGAGTCGCCAAAAGAACGTGTTATGGGCACTGCGAGATGACGGAGTTCAAGGTCTGCCTAGTTGCTCTTTACAACACCGAGCTATCGGGCGTTCGATACATTCATTCGCTGTTGAAGTCGAAGGGCGTTGACGCCTCGATCATTTTCTTCAAGCGGCTGAACATAAACGACGGAACGCCCGCGACCGAGAAGGAGCTTGATCTGTTCACAGGGCTTCTTTCGCGCATCAAGCCGGACCTTGTGGGCATCGGCATCGGGTGCTCGACGTTTCGCAACACGGCGGTCGAGCTGACTAGGCGAGCCCGAGGCGTCGTCAGTTGCCCTATCGTCTGGGGAGGCGTGCACGTAACAGTTACCGCGGACAGAACGCTTTCAGAGCACGACTTGCTCGTGATCGGCGAGGGCGAGGGCGCGATGCTCGATCTCTCACAGCGGCTCGAAAGCGGCGAGAGCATAACTGACATCAGGAACCTATGGCTTAGGCAGAACGGTAACGAGATCAAGAATCCTGTCCGGCCACCGATTCGGGACCTCGACTCGCTGCCATTCCACGACTTTACGAATGATGGCAAGTTCTTTATTAACGCCGACCAGCTGTTTGAGTTCGATCCGCTCGTTAAGGAGCACAGTCTCTACCAAATAATGACTACCCGCGGCTGCCCGTTTGCCTGCACATACTGCGCAAACAGCGTCTATCACCGCCTTTACAAAGGGATGGGCAAGACCGTCCGCACGCGGTCTGTCCCGAACGTGATAGAAGAGCTCAACTACGCCCTGGAGATGCTGCCCGAGATAAAACAGATCGCCTTCTACGATGATGTGTTTGGATTGGACATTGATTGGACGCGGGAGTTTTGCGAGCAATACAGGGCCAAGATCGGCATTCCATACTGGGTCTATGTCCACCCGAAAACCGTAACGGAGGAGCTCGTCCGGATGCTCAAGGACAGCGGCCTCGTTTACGCGGATATGGGCGTTCAGAGCGGATCGCAGCGTGTTCGGAACCAATACTTCAGGCGGATGGACACGAACGAGGAGATTCAGAGAGCTATGTCCATTCTCAACAGACTGAAGGTCAAACCGCGGCTTGATTTCATCATGGACAACCCCTTTGAAAACTCCCAGGACAAGCAGGAGATGCTCGACCTCCTCTTGAGCTTCAAGCGCCCGTTCGAGTTTCGTCTTTATTCGCTGGCCTATTTCCCCGGCGTTGAGCTGACGCAGATGGCACTAGACCGCGGGTTCATAACGGGAAACGACGTCGAAGATATCGCCTGCAAGACCATGACCCAGTGGTTTGTCTCGTCCGATTTCAAGCGCTCCACGGAGGACGTTTTCTTCAACAGCCTCGTCTCTTTGACGGGCAAGTTGTTCGTGCCCAGGTCTCTCATCCGCGCTCTTTCCAGGGTTAGCCTGCTGCGACAATTCCCCACGCCTCTGGTCATTCTATCGACGGTCGCAAACGTGATCCGCTTCTTCTGGACTGGGCTAAAACTCGCCCTGAAGGGCGAAGTCTCCTTTGCGATGATTAAGAAGCACGTCAAGTTCGTTCTCACCGTCAACAGATGACGGCTGAAGTGGTCTTATGTCCGTTAGCAGTTCGGAGTTAGCAGTTGGTGAGTTGTGTTTGTGCCTGCACAGCCTCTTGGCGGAGGTGTGTGTCTTTCTTCTAGTCCAGGGTTTTGACTGACGGAGTTGGGGGAATCAAAAATTGAATAGACAGTTCGTTCATCTTCATGTCCATACAGACTACAGCGTCCTCGATGGGATGTGCGCCATCGACAAGCTCGTCGCAAAGGCGCTCGAGTGGAAGATGCCCGCAATCGCGATAACAGACCACGGTAACCTGTTCGGGGCGATCGAGTTTTATCAGGCGTGCACCGCCGCTGGCATAAAGCCGATAATCGGCTGTGAGGTCTATGTTGCGCCTCGTGGGATGTCGGACCGGGACAGCCAGCTGGACAGGCAGAGCGAGACCTCGCACCTTGTGCTCTTGGCCAGGGACTTTGAGGGTTACTTGAACCTTGCCAAGCTCTCATCCGAGGCATACATCAGCGGCTTTTTCTACAGACCCAGGATCGACAAGAGGCTATTGGAGCAACATTCGTCGGGGTTGATTGGGCTTGCCGCCTGCGCCAAGGGCGAGGTGAGTCGGTTTCTCAAGCGCAGCGAGCACAGCAAGGCGCGGGCGGCCGCGGCCTACTATCAAGACCTCTTTGGCCCGGGCAACTTCTTCATCGAGATAATGAATAACTGCGCCGTTCAGAGGGAGCTGATGGGCCGGCAGATCGCGCTGGCAAGGGAGATGAACATCCCGCTGGTTGCGACGAACGACTGCCATTACGTTGAGAAGAGCGACGCGAGTGCCCACGACGCGCTGCTTGCATTGCAGCAGAAGAAGAAGGTCGTGGACGAGGACCGGCTGAAGTTCCCGACCGAGGAGTTCTACTTCAAGTCGCCGGGACAGATGTTTAGCGAGTTCTCGGAGTTTCCTGACGCTCTTGAGAACACGGTGCGGGTGGCCGAGATGTGTGGGGATAACATCCTGGCACCGGCCTTAGGCCGGTATCTCACACCGGAGTTCAAGGTCCCCAACAGCTATGATCTCAACAGCTATCTAGTGCATCTGGTGAACGATGGCCTGAACAGAAGATTGGCTGCGCAAAAGGCGCAGATGAGCGAGGAGGAGCTAGCGCGACTCGCCAGAACGTATCGCGAGCGCCTTGAGATGGAGATAGGCGTGATACGTGAGACCAAGTTTGCTGGCTATTTTCTGATCGTCTGGGATTTTATTCGGTTCGCTCGCGAGCAGGGCATCTCGGTTGGCCCTGGCCGAGGTTCTGCTGTTGGCAGCCTGGTCTGCTATTGTCTCGGCATCACCGACATCGACCCGATCAAGTATGGCCTCTTGTTCGAGCGCTTCCTAAACCC
>CAZKNE010000101.1:5829-7191 GCA_964554005.1 uncultured bacterium
CAGGAGCGTCGGGAGGAGGTCTTCTCATACCTCCGAGACAAGTATGGCGAGCAAAACGTGGCTCAGATCATCGTGTTCCACAAGTTCAAGACCGATTCGGTGATCTTGGACATGGCACGGGTGCTATCGATTCCTTCTCAGAAGGCAAGCCTTGTCAAATCACTCATCCCGCCGGGCATGAAGTTGGAGGACGCCATCAAACAGGTGCCAGGCCTTGAGGCCTCGATGAGGGAGGACCCGCAGGTAGCCCAGCTGGTAGATATGGGGCGGAGGCTAGATGGCCTGACGAGGCACGTTGGCAAACACGCCTGCGGCGTCGTCATCTCGCCCAAGCCGCTCTCGGAGATCATTCCGCTCTATAAGCCATCGGATAAGAACGAGATTATGACGCAGTTCCACATGGAATCGATCGGAGAGCTTGGGCTTCTGAAGATGGACCTCCTGGGCCTGAAGACACTAACCATGATCGCAAGGTGTGTCGCCCTGATCGAGGAGAGCCGTGGTATCAAGATCGACATCACTCAGATTCCGCTCGACGACAAGGACACGCTCGGGCTTTTTGTGTCAGCCGACACTATGGGGGTGTTCCAGTTCGAGAGCTCCAGCATGAGAAACCTTCTGAAGCAAATAAAACCAGATTGCTTCGAGGACCTCGTCGCCTGCAATGCTCTTCATCGGCCCGGCCCCATGAAGTCTGGGATGGTTGAGGATTACGCGGAGCGCAAACATGGCCGGCAGAAGATTAGCTACCTCGGGTTTGACCAGCTGAAGGATGTCCTGGCCGAGACGAACGGCGTTGTTGTCTATCAGGAGCAGGCAATGCGCATCTCCAACGTGATCGCTGGTTTCACCTATGGCGAGGCTGACGTGCTCCGCAGGGCAATGGGCAAGAAGAAGATGAAGGAGATGGAGTCGATGCGCAAGAAGTTCGTCTCTGGAGCGGTGGAGCGCGGGACGGACGAGAGGCGCGCTGACAAGCTGTTCGACCTTCTGGCTGGCTTTGCCGAATACGGCTTCAACAAGTCTCACTCGACCGCCTATGCCTACCTCGCCTATCAGTGCGCCTACCTAAAGGCGCACTATCTCCCTGAGTTCGTGGCGGGCATCCTGAGCATCAACCGTGGCGACTATGCATCCTTGCGCTCAAAGCTGGCCGAGCGCCGCGGGCTGATCCCCGAGGACAAGTGGGAGTTCCTGTGGGTGATCGACATGCCGATGTTCGAGTGGAGCCAGGAGGACCAGCGCTGGTACTCGATGCATCATCCGTTCACCATGCCCCGCGACGAGCACCTGGAGCATCTCGAATTGGAGCCCGGCAGCGTCCGGGCGAGATCCTACGACGTCGTGCTCAACGGCACCGAG
>CAZKNE010000102.1:0-7112 GCA_964554005.1 uncultured bacterium
AGCCAGAGAAGTCGCTTCTGGATGTCCCTGTTATTGGGGGCGATCTGCTGGGCCTTGAGAAGCTGCTCCTCGGCAGCGTCCACCCTTCCCTGGCTGGCGTAAATGTCCGCTAGGGCCGCGCGATACGAGGCATGGTTTGGCGCAAGCTGGACCGCGCGCAATAAGAAGGCCTCCGCGCGGGCGGCGTCGCCAGCAAGGAAGTAGGCCGTGCCAATGTTCGAGATCGCCGGCGGGTAGCTGGGGAAGCGATTAAGGATCGCCTCGAACTCCCGCCTCGCCGCAGCGAACTTCCTTTTTTGGACGAAGATGGCGCCCATCTTGGCAACAGTGAGAAGCCATTTGGCCGATTGTGAGTCGATCATGCGCGCCGCTAGCGCCGATGGCTTTCCCATGGCCTTGTTGTCCTCGGCGTGCTGGAGAATGCCGAGGTTGTAGAGAACCACGGCATCGTTGGGATTGCCTGCTAGCAAGCTCCTCAAATCGCTCTTTGCTCTTTTGATGTCCCCGAGCTCGACTGACGCGACGGCCCCATCCAGCATCATCTCCCGGGACTTGGGGAAGTGCTTCAGCCCCGAATCGAGCGTCTCGCCAGCCTTCTTGGGCTCGCCCCTCGACCGATAGAGCCTCGCCAATTTCAGATAGGCATCGAGGAACCTCGGCTCGTATGCGATCGCCTTCTGGTAGTTGGTGATGGCGTCATCAGTTCGTCCAAGCCCCCTCAACGCCTCTGCGACGCCGAAGTATGAATACTCGTGGTAGGGCTGGACCCTGAGAGCACGGCGATATGTCTCAAGGGCACGCTCGTTCTGTCCCGCCTTGAGCTGTGCCTGGCCGAGCCGGAAGTAGATGTCGTAGCGAGGCAGGCCGAGGGCGATGGCCTGCCTGTATTCGGCACTAGCCGCGGCATAGTCCCTTTTCGAGAGGAGATACTCCATCCCCTTGACGTAGTGCGCCTCAGCCTCAAGCGGTCGGTAGCAGCGTAGGCAAGCGAGTGTCGCGCCGATTACGGCGGCGCCCAGCACGATGAACTTGAGCGCTCTGGGAGCACGAAACTCGAGCTCGAGCCGTTTTGAACGAGGCGCGAAGAGGCCGAGGAGGGCGGCGATAGACGTAACGGTGGTTGGCACTCTTAGGGGGTAGCTGACGATGCTCTGCACGAGGACGGCTGTTGCCCCGGCGGCAACGGCGTAGATCATGAGGCCGCTGTCCGGAAGGCGGGATTCGTGCCGGTTCCGTGATTTCGCTCGAGGCACACCTTTTCCGAACGGCAGGCGGCCGACGGTTAGCATGAGCCACAAGAGCAAGACCAGGCCGAAGATGCCAGTTTCAAGGGCCGTCTCGAGGAACTCGTTATGGCAATAAAGCGAGTTGTGCAGCAAGCTGTCCCTGTCTTTGTGGTAGGCCGAAGGCGTCGCTTGGGTGGGTTTTATGAACTCGTGCTCGAACTTGTTCTCGAAGACGGCGAAGTTGCCGACGCCGACGCCAAACGGGTGTCGCTTTATGACCATCATCGTGCTGCCCCACATCTTCGTTCGTTCCGAGGCGCCGACTGTGCTCCCAGCAACGGTTTTGCCCTTTGATGCGAAGAAGGTAGCCGCGGTCGCGACGCACAGAACGATCAGCACGAGCCTGTGCGCGGCCCAATCGGCGGTGTGATTGCCCGCACTTCTCGGTTGGGCGCTCGAGGCTGGTGTTCTGTTTGCGGCGAGCAGGAGAATAAGCGATGCCACGTAGCCTGCCCAGCCACCCCAGGAGTTCGTGAAGAGCAGGCACACGAAGTTGAGGTAGTAAAGCGCGATAAGTGCGATCCTACACAATCGCCTCGTTGACATTCTGGCGAGCGCCAAGATGAGTGGCAAGGTGAGTATCAGAAGGCCGGCGAGGAAGTTGGGGTTCCACATCGTTGAGAAGACGCGCCTGCCCAGCTCGTGCTCCCATGGCAGTTTGGTCCACGACGTGCGAAAGAGCCCGAAGTATTGGCTGACGCCGATTGCTGAGCAGACCGAGACGCCCAGCACGAGCGACAGTGCCACAATGCGCCTCATTCGTTGGGAGATTGGGGCAAGTAAGCAGAGGAAGAAAGGTGCCCAGGAGAGCAAGATGCGGCGCATCCTGATGGCGCTCTGGAAACGAGGCGCGGTCCAGATGAGCGAGATTGCCGAGAGGCAGACCATAAGTAGAATGGGGAGCAGGAACGGGGATGAGTAGATGCGGATGCGTCCCGCGAAGGCCCACGCCGAGACCAGGAAGGCGAGCATGGCGAATGCACCCAGGCAAGCCACGAACCACTTGATCAGACCTAGCGGGTCATTCTGGACCCTCGCTAGCGGCGAGACCAGCAGCACAAATGAGAGGGCCGCGACGAATCCAAGTTGGCAGAATGTCTCAATCTTGCTGTCGTTCTGCATCTCGGAGGGAGTTTAGCACAGGTCGGGGAGATTGCGTAAACGGGCTCGTCCTGAATGCGAATTGACAGTCAAGAGGGGATTTGGCAGTATCTTCGTGAGTTGGCAAGTTATCGAATGAGGTGATTGGTGTTGGCCGTCAAGAAGCGAGCGATTCAGAGGGATATTCAAAGATACCGAAAGCGACTCGGCAAGGAGAAGCGGCTCCAGTATTACCTGTCGCTTGCCAGACTGCATGAGATGGCAGAGGACCTCAAAAGCGCGGAAAAGGTCCTGCGCGAGGCATCCGAGCGCTTTCCAGAACTCTCGTCGGTGAAGGTGGCGCTAGCACACGTTCTGAACGAACTTGGGCAACCCAAAGCGGCAAGGGACCTGCTCGAACCCGTGCTCTCACAGGACAGGGACAACCTGCTCGCCGCGAGGCGCCTCGCGGAGTCTTATGAGCAATCAGGGGACCTTGCAAAGGCGCTTGAGACGTATAAGA
The DNA here is from genome assembly GCA_964554005.1 of uncultured bacterium. Taxonomy (GTDB): domain Bacteria; phylum B130-G9; class B130-G9; order B130-G9; family B130-G9; genus B130-G9. Next base: position 2,890 of record CAZKNE010000102.1, read on the forward strand.
GCATTCTTCGATTTCGCCTTGTTGGGCAAGAGGTGAAGGGGCAGATAGAGCGGCTTGAACGGCTCGTGAGCACGGGCAAGACGAAAGAGGCTCGGGGCGACAGCAGTTTCGTGGGTTTGCCGACTCTAAGCCTTGCCAGGCTTTACATGGACCAGGGGCACTTCTTAGAGGCGATCAAAATAGTCGATCGGATTCTTAGCGTGGACCCTAACTGCGAGGAGTGCAAGGAGATACGTGGCCTGGCTGAGTCTTCTCTGGAGAAGGCGGATGCGGGCAAGGCGGAGACTTTTTTCCCCGCTGAGCAGAAGGCCCAACGTGAGGCACAGGAGAAAGCCGAGCAGGAAGCTAAGGAGCGAGCAGAGCGGGAGTCCAAACAGCGCGAGGCACAGCAGGCGAGGGATGAGATTGAACGACTCGCTAGGGAGAAAGCGGAACGCGAGGCTAAGGAGCGAGCGGAGCGGGAGTCCAAACAGCGCGAGGCGCAGCAGGCGAGGGATGAGATTGAGCGACTCGCTAGGGAGAAAGCTGAACGCGAGGCCAGAAAGAAGATGGAACGCGAGGCGGTGATGGCGAGCGCTGTCGAGCACGACCTCGCGATTCTGGGTCGTCTGCGGAATTGGCTTGACGCAAACTCTGGCTGAGCGAGTTGCTTTCGCTCGTGGGGTGCAGGGGACTATGTGATGGGTGGAACTGGTGCGAAGATCAAGACGTTTGAACAGATGCTGCCGCAGGTCGCGAGGCTGAGGCAAAAGGGCAAGAGAGTTGTTTTTACGAATGGCTGTTTCGACCTTGTGCACAACGGGCACGTTCGATATCTGTCGGCAGCGCGAGCTCTTGGGGATGTGCTAATCGCAGGCGTCAATTCCGACGATTCGGTGAGTCGCATTAAGGGCTCCGGTCGCCCGATAGTGCGGGAGAATGAGCGGGTAGAGCTTCTTGCTGGCTTCTGGTTTGTCGATTATGTTTTTGTTTTCGATGACGATGACCCGTTGCGGGTGATCTCTTTATTGCTGCCCGATGTTCTGGTGAAGGGCGCAGACTGGCCTCTTGAGCAGATCGTCGGTCGAGATGTGGTTGAGGCGCACGGTGGACGCGTGGAGCGTATCAATATAGTTGATGGTATTTCGAGCAGCATGATCATAGAGTTGGCGAAACGTTTAGAGGCATAGGTTGCCTAGTGGAGAAAGGGTAAGGATTGGCTAAAAAGAAGAGAAAGATACGTGAGGTCGTGGCCGAGCCGGAGTCGCAAATCGAGCGAGGTGAGCCGGAGGAGAGCTATGGCTGGGAATACCACAAGGTTCCGCTACTGATTGCGGTAACGCTTTCGGCGATATTCTACATACTTATCTGGATATTCATCAAATAGCTGCATGTCAGTGATGCGGGTTCTTGGCATCGACGTGGGCGGGACGAACGTCCGCGGGGTAGCGGCGGATGACCACGGCGAGGTGCTGTCCTTCATTGAGGGCAAAACGCCTCGCGATTCAGTTGATTCGCTTGTTTCTGCCATTGTCGAGATGGCCCGGAAGTTGCGTTCGGATGCGGGCGGGTCGGTGGAGGCCGTCGGGGTCGGCTTCCCGGGGCTGATTGACTTCGAGCGCGGCGTAGTCTGCTATTCGCCGAATCTGCCGATGTTTCGCGACGTGGCCCTCGCCGGGATTCTGAGAGAGCGGCTCGGTCTTAGCGTGTTTCTGGCCAACGACGTGAATGTTGCAGCGATAGGTGAGAAGTGGCTCGGCGCCGGCAAGGAATTGGACGATTTCGCCCTTCTTACGCTCGGAACTGGCCTCGGTTCGGGCTTGATAGTGGGCGGTTTGCCGTTTTGGGGCGGCACGGGATTTGCTGCGGAGATGGGGCATTTGGTCGTTCAGCCTGATGGTGCGCCGTGCACCTGCGGTGACAGGGGATGCCTCGAGGCATATTGCTCGGCGAGAGGCTTGCTTTCGAGAGCCTTATCGTTCAAGTCCAGTGGGGACAAGTCAGTTATGTGGGACATGACTGACGATGACGAGGGCCTAACGCCGCAGCTCATCGATCTGGCCGCGTCGCGCGGCGATGCCGTGGCAATTAGGCTCCTGTCCGATGCCGCTAGGTATCTAGGCATCGCGATCGCGGCGCTTGCGGACCTCGTGGGGATTCGGACGGTGCTCTTAGGTGGACGTATGGTGAACATGAAATTCGACATTGCAAGTGCGGCACAAGATGAGGCTAACCGGCGCTCTATATGTGCCCGGGCAGGCAGAATATCCGTCATGCGGTCTGCACTCGGCGACAAAGCCGGAAGCATGGGCGCGGCCCGGTATGCAATGGCCTGTCTGAATGGTTGAGCCTCAGCAGAAGCGTTCTTGCCTACCGGCTGCGGGCGCTTATGAGAGAGGCAGAATCCGCAACTTCTCGATAATCGCGCATATCGATCACGGCAAATCCACGCTTTCGGACAGGTTCATCGAGCTGACAGGGGCGCTTTCTGCGCGCGAGATGGCCGCGCAGGTGCTTGACACGATGGATTTGGAGCGGGAGCGAGGCATCACGATCAAGGCTCAGACGGTTCGGTTGAACTACAAGTCTCGCTCTGGGCTGGACTGCGTTTTCAACCTTATCGACACGCCTGGGCACGTTGACTTCACATACGAGGTCTCACGCAGCCTCGTCGCTTGCGACGGGGCGATACTGGTCGTCGATGCCGCCCAGGGTGTCGAGGCGCAGACGGTTGCGAACCTGTATCTGGCGCTTGAGAATGACTTGCAGATAATTCCCGTGATCAACAAGATAGACCTGCCGAGCGCTGATGTTGAGGAGACAAGGCGGCAGATCGCCGACGTGCTTGGCCTTGAGCCAGGGCTCTGCGTGCCCGTGAGTGCCAAGACCGGCGAGGGCGTGGAGGCCTTATTTGAGGCGATAGTCGAGCATATCCCAGCTCCGAAAGGGGACCTCGAGTCGCCATTCAGGGCGCTCGTGTTCGATTCTTTCTACGAGCAGTATCACGGTGTAGTGGCTATCATAAGGGTTGTGGACGGGGCGGTCTCGGTCGGCCAGAGAATCAGTTTCATGTCAACGGGCAATACGTTCGAGGTCCAGCAGCTGGGCTGGTTCTCGCCGAAAGCAACGACAGCAGAGACGCTTCGTGCCGGAGATGTCGGATTCGTCTTGGCAAACATCAAGGAAGTAGGCGACAGTGCCTTGGGCGACACAATCACCTTGGCGGCAAGGCCGGCATCCAAGCCGCTGCCGGGCTACGTTCCTGTAAAGCAGGTTGTTTTTTCTGGACTTTTCCCGCTCTCGACCCAGCAGTTTGAGGACCTACAGGTGGCGTTGGAGAAGCTCTCGCTGAACGATCCGGCGTTCAGCTACGAGCCGGAGAGCTCAACCGCGCTAGGATTTGGGTTCCGCTGCGGCTTCTTGGGCACTCTTCACATGGAGATAGTGCGCGAGAGGCTGGAGCGAGAGTTTGGCCTCCAGCTGCTTTCAACTGCCCCAAACGTTGTTTACGAGGCTGTTCTAGAGGACGGCACTAGCATCTTGGTGGATAGTCCAAATGCAATGCCGCCCACGCAGAAGATCGATCATATCAACGAACCGTTCGTCCGCTGCACCATCATCGTCCCGGACGAGTTCATCGGCGGCATCCTGAAGCTTCTGACCGACAGGCGAGGCACGCAGAAATCGATGGAATACGTCGGGGCGGGCAAGGTGATGTTGGTTTATGAGCTTCCATTCAACGAGATGCTCTTCGACTTCTACGACAAGCTCAAGTCCGTCTCGAGGGGCTACGCATCCTACGACTACGAGCACATCTCGCGCAGAGCGTCAGACATCGTCAAGGTCGATATCCTGCTCAACGGTCAGCCAGTTGACGCGCTGTCGTTCATGACACACAAGCAGAACGCCTATCGTCGGGGTGTTGAGCTCGTCCGGCGCATAAGGAAGCAGATTCCACGGCAGCTGTTCGAGGTCGTCATCCAGGCCGCGATTGGGAGTAAGATCATCTCCAGAGAGCGCGTTGCGCCTCTTAGGAAGAACGTAACCGCGAAGTGCTATGGCGGCGACATTACCCGCAAGCGCAAGCTGCTGGAGAAGCAGAAGGAGGGAAAGCGGAAGATGAAGCAGCTTGGCTCCGTGGCCATCCCCCAGGAAGCGTTTATGGAGATACTCAAAGTCGATTAGTTGTGGGTTCGCGAGTTGCGTCCGTAAAGTTCTGCAAAGTGTGCGTCATGGTCTCTGAT
>CAZKNE010000103.1:0-7106 GCA_964554005.1 uncultured bacterium
TCTTGGCATGTCGCCGTGAACGCGAAGTGCAAGTAATCGGCGTCAGCGTAGGCCCAGAGCGCGGACACGTCGTATTCTGGGTCGTTGAAATCGAGCGTCGGATCGACGGCTATGGGCCTAATAAGCTCGCTGTCCCAGTCGGTTAGGTCGCCGTCAATGCAGAGAAGCGACGAGGCCGTGTTGACCAGGAACCAGCCCTCCTTGCCGTCCTGCGCCTCGGCACGGACAACGTAAAGCTTGAAACCCGCAGCTGGGCTGAAGCCGTAGCTGAACGAGGGACCGAGCATGGCGCCTCTCTCGACAACCTCGACATCGGTTGCGTTGACCAGCTTGAAGTTCAGCGAAGCGCTGTCCGCCTCGACGGACGCACGCACGGTCTTGCGCTGGCTGTTGGTATAGCTTGGCAACGACTGGTTGTTGATGAAATCGGGGTTCGTGGGCGTAAAGACCGGAACTTCGTTCGCATCGCCGCCCTGAAAGCTGGGAATCTGGAGTGCCGGATCACCCAGGAGGACGAACTCGAAAAGCGTCCGGCGCACAAGGAAATCGTCCCAATCGTTCTCGGAGAGGAACCTGTTGATGGCGCCCATGTAGAGGCCTCCGAGGTCCGATTCGCCCGCGGCAAAACTTGCGAAGATGCCCTTCGTCATGCCGCCCATGTGCTCCTGTTTGGTCACGATCAGGTTGCCATTGTCGAACGCCTGGGAGGCTATCCCGGCGTTGATACGACTCCCGCCGAAGTAGGCTATCCCGCCCGCGGGGCACAGAACAACGCCTTCGCCAAATGACCTTGTATAGCTCGGCGAGTCGAATTGACCGCAGATGCAGGCTATTGAGACGACAATCGGAAGCTGAAAGTTGGAAGACGTGTATGCGAAAAGATCGTCGCTAGTGATCATCCCGTCGTCAACACTGATGCCCGGCCCAGACCCATGGCCAGAATCGTAAGCAAAACCATAACCGCCGTTTCTGAGCATCTCAGAGACAACATCCACAGTGTAGCGTCCATCTGTCCCGAACGCCTTTGTAACGGCCATCCCATCAAAATAGCCGGAGTTCAGCATATCCTGCGACATGAGCTCGCCATAGTAGTAGGGGGTATGAAACGGACGACTGCCAGCGACCATGACGTTATCAAACCATGACCTATCTTGCGCCGCCTGCCGCCAAGCGCGCATCTTCAGCGCCACAAGTGTAGCCTCGGCCGCATCACGCGCGGGCAACCGACCCACCTTGTAGTTGGGCGAAAGATCGTAATCAGGTGAGGAATAGAAGAAATCCGTCGGGACCCAGTCCTGGTCGAAGCCGAGTCCTGAATCGGCATCGTGATAGTAGTAGCTCGCCGGAACGCTCGCCCCATCTCCCAGAATCGTTACGTATCCCAGCGTGGGATGCGACTCCTCGTCCCTGAGGAACGAGACGATCTTCTTGGCCAGCGAGTAGTCGTATCGAATCGGTATAATCGGCGAGCCATAGGGGTATCCGTCGTAGGGCGGGTCCTCCGCCTCGTTGTAGCTGAGAAATATCGTCTCCAGCGTTACGACCTCGGTCTCGATGCCGTCAGCCTCGTGCTGAGACCTTATCTCCTCGGCCGCTGCGGACATTGCATTGGGCGTTATGATCACGCAGGTTGGCCCCTCCAATAATGCGCTGCGCGGCCTGGCCTCGGGAGCAAGCGCGTAGTCGATCCTGAGCACAGCGTCGGTCACCAGGACGACGCGACTTTCTGCGGGATAGAAGATGAGTGGGCTGAATTGAACCGTCACGACGGTCTGGTTTCCATCGCTCCCAACGTAGTAGTCGATCAGGCGTTTGGGGAACGGCGACTTGGCTCGGTATATTGCGTCATCCTCGCGAAGGGCCGGCGCCGTTTGCCCCGGCCAAAAGGCCGGCTCAGGCGCGGGGCTCAGCCGTAGCGACTCCACGAGTGCGGCGGCTTTCCCCGAGACGACGCAGACGGATAGCACCGTTGCCCCTTTCGGCAGCAAGAGGCGGATCGACTTTCTCGGCAGCTGAGGCGCTCCGGACTTGGGCGATGAGAGCGTGCAGCCCTCGAGCAGGACGGTTGACCATCCGCCGGGCGTGCGCAAGACGGTCATATCGTTCTCCGAAACTGCAAGATGAAGTTCTTCGCACACTCCGGCCTTGATGGGTGCACCGAGGTCAATACCGGCAAAAGAGCTTAGCGGACGGGGCTGTTCAAGCGGGATTGATTCGGAGAGGCCCCACGCACAAGACTCTACGAAGCTCAGGGAAATGCTCAGGACGATTGTGAGCCACAGCAAAACATTGGACCTCATGGCGAAACTCCTACCTGAAATGAATGCTCTTCGACATCAGCTGTTTCTTCCCTCACTGAGCAGTCTCCTAACCTTGACCACAATCTCTTCGGCCACAGCCAGCGAGTGATTGGCATCATCGCGAGCTGGCTCAAACCAATCATCAGGATACCGAACTTCGGTAGAATAAATGGACATCTGTGCGAAGTCCTGCCTGTACCGCTCAAGGCCGGGCATATACCCTAGAGCCAAATCCATAAGCCTGATTAGGTTGTGTGTCTTGGGGAACGGGACTTGATTCCAGACCAGGACGGCCTTAAGCGCTTTTTCTACCGCTTGCTGAGTGTGAAAGCATACGGTGTCGGTGGGACCGTCCGGAAGCAACAGGGTTTGTTTAGCCGTTATCAGATCGTGATCGGCCTTTTGCAGCCATGCAACGGCTAGTTCATAGTTTGGTCCGCTCATACACTACCTTACCTGATCGATACGCTTCCGTAATGATGTGATTTGTCGTGCCCTTCCATTTGGCGACCTCTTCAGGGGTGTAAACCAGGACCTCTATTGAGCACGGAATTGGACGAAACAGAAGCATTATAGGGACGCCCCTTTTGTGCCGAGGGAGATCGCTGTTCATAACGATCAAAAGGTCTAGATCACTGTCCGGCGTGGGTTGGCCAGATGCATACGACCCAAAAAGGACAATCTGTTGTGGCGAAAACGTCTCGGCTATAGTCTGGATGATAGCATCTATGGTCTGCCGCGGTATCAGCTCTCCATACTGCTGCACCTGAGTTGGTATCCTCATCGTCTCCTTCTTCCAGGCCTCAAACTATCTTAAACTAATCGATGAGCTAATCCGGTGGCTTATTCCTCGGACGGCTTAGGTTTTCCGTCGTTGACATCGCTCTTGAGAAACTCTATCGCGTTGTCGAGCTTTTCGAGCACCCTTTCCTTCCCGAGGACCTCAAGGAGGTGAAAGAGGCTGGGGCCGACTGTGCGACCCGTGCAGGCAAGCCTCGTCGGATGGATGACCTTGCCCGCCCGGATACCCAGCTCCTCGGCGAGGCCCCGAATAGTTGTTTCGATCGTCTCGAGCGAGAGCTCCTTGGCGCAGGCAAACCGCTCCCTGAGGCTTTTCATGGTCTCGACAATCTGTGCACTTTTGAAATGCTTGCGCACACCCCGCTCGTCGTAGTCGAAGTCCGTGGTGAAGAAATACCTCGCCGCCTCCGGGTAGTCTGTGAGCTTCCGGACGCGCTCCTGCAAAAGGACAAGAATTTTGTTTATCCAATCAGCGTGCGTGGCCGCGAAATCATCATCTATGAGGCCAGACTGAATTAGCAGTGGCTTGACGCGCCTGAATAGCTCGTCCGACCCCAGACTCTTGATGTATTCACAGTTCATCCACTCCAGCTTCTTGACGTCGAAGACTGCATTTGACCTGCTGATGCTATCAAGACTGAACGCATCGATCATCTCGTCAAGGGACATTATCTCCCTGTTTTCCCCGGGCGACCAGCCAAGAAGCGCGAGGAAATTCCTGAGCGCCTCGGGCATGAAGCCCGAGTTTCGGTAATCCGAGACCGCCACCGCGGCGTTGCGCTTGCTCAACTTTGTCCTGTTTGGCGCCAGTATCAGCGGGACATGCGCAAATTGCGGTGGTTCGTATCCCAAGGCCTCAAACAGCATCACCTGTTTGGGAACGTTGCTGAAATGGTCATCGCCGCGGATGACGTGGGTTATCCTCATGTCGTGGTCGTCAACGACGACCGCGAGCTGATAGGTCGGCGAGCCGTCCGCCTTCTTGATGACGAAGTCGCCGATCTCCTTGTGCTCGAACGTGGCAGCTCCATGCACAGCATCAGTTATCGTAGTTGTGCCCTCAGGGACCAAGAAGCGAACCGCCTTCGGAACGCCCTGGGCAAGCAGCCTTTCCTTCTCGTGCTCGGGGAGCTTCAGACATCTGCGGTCGTATCGAAAAGCCCTGCCTTTCTTGCGTGCTTCCTCCCTCATGGACCTAAGCTTCTCAACGTCGCAGAAGCAATAGTAGGCCTTGTCCTCCGCGAGAAGTCTCTCAACGGCCGCATTGTAGAGATCGAATCGCTCCGACTGATAGAATGGGCCCTCATCCCAATCAAGCCCTAGCCACCTCAGCGACTCCAGAATCTCGTCAACCATTTTCTTTTCGGAACGGGCGAGGTCAGTGTCCTCGATCCTGAGCACAAACTTCCCGCCGCGTTTTCTGGCAAATAACCAGTTGAATAGCGCTGTCCTCGCCCCGCCAACGTGGAGGTAACCTGTCGGCGACGGCGCGAATCTAATACGAATGTTCTCTGTCATCTGCTTCCTACTGTGAGTATGCTGTAAAGCGCGTCGTGAGAGTATCCTTGAAGGCCTCACGTCTGAAGCAGATCGTATGGCAAGGCTACCCGTTGAGTCAATTGGCCCTGCTGGCAATTTCCTCCGGTTATGGTATGTTTTATCCTACAACGCGGCCTTGTAAAGGCAGTGCAATAAGTTTCGCCATGGACTTCGGGTAAGGAACGATTGTTAAGTAAGAAGCACACTCATAAGGCCTCCAGGAGGAAGCGGTCACTCCGCAACTTCGGAGGGATGTATGGGCGTATTCTGGCCTATGCAAAGCCCTATACGTTCAGGCTCGTGGTTGCCATCGTGGCCTCGAGCATTCTCGCCGGGGCAAATGTCGGGCTTATCTCGCGACTCACGCCATTCATTGATAAAGTGCTCGTCGCCAAGCAGGCAAGCCTAATCCCACTGATTGCGATTTCGCTCGTCGTGCTCGGCCTGATTGTTTGCGTTACGGGCTATATGTCCGCATACCTCATAAATTTTGTCGGCCACAGTGTTGTGCGAGACCTCCGCTGCGACCTTTACGAACACATTCATGCCTTGTCCCTCGATTTTTTCCAGCGGGAATCAACCGGCGTTCTCATGTCTCGGGTCATCAATGACATCTCGAAAGTGCGAGACCTTGTTACAAGAGACCTCACCGACCTCGTGCAGAGCTTTTTCAAGATTGTGGGGCTTTTGATCTTTGCCTTCTATACAAGCTGGAAATTCTCGCTGCTAGCCTTTGCCCTGTTCCCCGTTCTCGCAATCCCGATCTTGCACTTGGGCAGAAAGATGAGGCGCACGAGCAAGCAGGCGCAGAACAGGATAGCCGATATAACAGAGCTGATGCACGAGGCGATCGCGGGCGCCCGCGTGGTCAAGGCGTTCGGCATGGAGAAATTCGAGGTCAACCGGTTCTACAAACAGGCGATGAAATACTTTGGGGTCCTGATGCGCGCTGCCCGCGTCTCAGCGCTTTCTACTCCTTTAGTGCAACTCATCGGTGTAGTTGGTGGGGCGATCGTTTTCATAATCGGCGGCTACCAGGTCGTCAACGGCAAGATAAGTGCTGGGGAGCTGACTGCGATGTTTGTCGCGCTAGTCACGATATACGAACCAGCCAAGAAACTAAGCAAGATAAACGTGAACGTTCAGAGGGCTTTCGGGGCGGCCGAGCGTGTCTTCGAGATAATGGATACAAAGCCCAAGGTTGTGGAGGTGCCGGATGCAATCCAGCTGCCTGTCATATCAAAGGGCATCACCTTTAGTAACGTCTCATTTGCCTACGACCACGAGCTCGTCTTGCAGAACATCAGCTTCGAGATACCAGTGGGCCGCATCGTGGCGCTGGTCGGGGAGAGCGGAGCCGGCAAGACAACCATCGCCAACCTCTTGCCCCGGTTTTACGACCCCACACACGGCACAATCGAGATAGATGGCTTCGACATCAGGAAGGCCACGATCGAATCGCTCAGGTCGCAGATCGGCATCGTGACGCAGGATGTAATTCTTTTCAACGACACTGTTCGCAACAACATCGCCTACGGGCGTAAGGACCTCCCCGAGGAAAGAGTCATCGAGGCGGCCAAGGCGGCCTACGCGCACGAGTTCATCACATCGCTGCCCAATGGTTATGACACGAACATCCAGGAGGCAGGCTCGCGGCTGTCCGGGGGCGAGAGGCAGCGGCTGTCGATCGCACGTGCCATACTGAAAGGCCCGCCGATCCTCATCTTGGATGAGGCAACATCATCGCTTGATTCGAAGGCAGAGATGCTGGTTCAAGATGCGATCATGAACCTCGTTAAGAACAGGACAGTGCTGATCATCGCCCACAGACTCTCCACTATCCGGGCCGCCGACAAGATACTCGTCCTGGAGAAGGGCTGCATCGTTGAGGAGGACACACACGCAGCGCTGATGAGCAAAGGCGGCGCCTACAGTCGCCTCTATGACCTACAGTTCCGCTAGCCGCACGGAGCGAAGATAATCCGCGTGTTGGGCTACATAAGGATGGACCAGGATAAGGCGAGTCGCCTCTGGACTCTTCTCTGGGCATGCTAGCTTGCTCACATGCGACGGGACTTCGTCCGGCCGCGGTTCTTCTCAGACCTCTTGTCAAAAGACAGTTTCAGGCTCATTTTCGCTTCGATCCTTTGCCTCAGTCTGTCAACAAAGGCATCCTTAGATGGGATCACAGACCTATTGCGAAATGCATCGAATAAATGGTCCACGTTAGAGGACTCGATCCTCGTCAAGGAGAGGCAGTATGTGTTCTTCACAAGTTTTAGATCGCACACTACAAAAACGATATTATCTTGCGGATCATGCTCCATATTCACAAGACCATATCGAGAGACTAGATCGCGATAGACAACCTCCTGAACAACCCAGAATATCCTGTTGCCCCAATTCTCCGTCACGATGCCTTTGTTTAGAATCTGGGTGAATGGACGTTTCCAGATGTCGGCCATG
>CAZKNE010000104.1:0-3247 GCA_964554005.1 uncultured bacterium
TGGAATCAAGAACTTGTGATGATCCTGGCTCATCTAGATGCTTTCTTAACTGACTGCATCCAAGCGATTTGCAGAATCAAACCGGATGTCATGAAGTGCAAAAAGGAGATGGATTACGACACCATAATCTCGTGCGGCGGTTGGGATGAGTTGTTGGAGCGAATGATTGATAAGTATTCCTACGACGCCGGATGGGGCTCTCTCAAAGACCGTATTAACCATATGCGAAGAAAGCTTCGTATAGATCTTGAATTCTGCGCAGATTGCCTTTCTGTTATTGAAGAGGCAGAGGCCATAAGACACATCATTGTTCACAATGGTGGCCGAATTGACCGAAGATTCATGAAGAAAGTAGGTGGAGCTGATCTGACCGTTGGCGAGATGTTCCATGTGTCTCCACAATTCGTCGATAAAGTGGTAGATAGGACTTTCATTTCTGGATACACAATCTTCGCCGCTACAGCAAAAGCAGTTTTCGGGAGAAGCGATGAGGAGCTTAAGGTCTGGCAACCAACGATTCAGCCAGACCATGAGCAAGAGTAGCTTGCCGTCGCCAGGCCAGCCAGACCCTTAAATGCATTCACTGCAAGATGGAGGCAAAACGCGGCTTCAGCCTCCTCGCAGGTCGGTGATCGAGGCTGCGTATAGCGAGGACAAATGGCACAGAATCAAGGGCTGATTCGAAAAGGTTCAGCTCTCGTTGTCACGCTCCGGGCTTTAATCTCTTGAAAGGGGAAACAAGGAGATATTGATGATGTTCGGCAATGGGGAAACTCGTCTCCTGCCCTACCACCTCCTCACGCCTGGCTATGAGGCGATATATACTGGTCGGAAGGCGGGGGCGAGCGCTGAGGACATGCAAGGGCCATGCGTCATCGAGGCGGACGAGGACGGCAACGAGATCAAGAAGTGGTCGCTCTGGTCATGGACTGGTGTGCTCGAGGAGAAGGACTGGGACGACGACGTCAAGCGCATCAACCGGATGCAGGAGGCGCTGGGGCCGCTGAGCGACGAGGTACGGAAGGTCCGTGCCCACATTGCGAGCCTCGCCATCTGCGACAACGGCTTCCCGGTCACCGTTGACGAGCTGCTCGACGCAATCGGCAGAGGCGAGCTGAGGGAGCCAACGCTCCACAACGGCTGCTTTGTTTCAAGCCCTTGGTGGGAGGGAAAGACCACGCAGCCGCATCAGGCCAAGTCGATGCAGGTCATCGAGGAGGTGCTAAAAGGGTATCTCGCGGGCGAATCGGAGGAGGCCCTCGTCAAGAGGCATCCGCACTCGAAGAGGTTCATCAAACGGACCTACGAGTGGCTTGGGCCAGTCGAGGAGCTAACCGACGTCAAGCGGCTGATGCTGGGCCGCGTCCTTCTGCCATTTGATTTCCTAACAAAGCGGACAGAGGACCACGAGGCGGTTCATAAGGACTGCTTCGAGCACGGCGGACGAGGCGAGTCGCTTGACGAGAAGATAGCGGCCGCGGCGGGTCTGCCGAAGTTCTACTCACCGATCGTGGATTACGAGAAATACGTGGAAGTCCGGAATGGGATAGAAGACCCCGAGAAGAAGGAGCTTTACAGGGTGTTGGGGATGCTCTCCCACGGGCTGCACGGGCTCTCCGATTGCCATCACTCGTGTTTCCGATGGCTTGAGAATTGGATTTTAAGCATCGGCGCGGGCGAGACGGAGACCGCAACGCACGCCAAGGGGACGGAGAGGGAGCGCCTCGTCAGGCTCCTGTTTGGTTACGTCCTCGCGCTGGACAGGTGGCTTCAGGGCGTTTCGATGCACTTTCTATTGCTCGATCTGAGCCACGTTGACCTGGGCTTCGAGCCCAAGAACGAGATACTCCGGGTCTATGCTTATCTTGGTGAGGAGAGGACACCTGTCAAGGAATGGCTGGCCGCCTGCCTCTGGAAGAACCTAAGCCTGATGCCTGTCGGGCCGGGCCGTATCCTGCACAAGGAACTTGTGGAGCGCGCGAAGCGGGCGCGGACAACTCTCCGCGGATGGATCGAGACGGACAGGGGTTGGCCAGGCAGCCGCTGACAATCCTTAATGCTATTGACCCAAAATTGGTGCTACTCTCAGACTAGTGCTTGACCTTGAACACAGCAACTCTCTGGTTACCAACTAGCATGTCGCAGCGATCTTTGGATTTCGGCTTGAAGGAGAAAGCGAGGCGCAAGTCCGAACGGAAGTGCCTCATCGGCACATCGGGCTACAGCTTTCGGGACTGGAAGGGCAGCTTCTACCCGCAGAGTATCTCCAATCGCGATATGCTGCCGTTCTACGCTTACCATTTCGGCGTGGTCGAGATCAACACTACCTACTACCGCATCCCAGGCCCCAAGTCGTTCAAGGCGATGCTCAGTAACGTGCAGCCCGACTTCGAGTTCGTGGTCAAAACGCACGAGAGTATGACCCACGCTCGCACCGCCACCGACGAGGATTACAGGACCTACGCCGAGTGCGTCAAACCGCTGCTCGACGCCGGCCAGCTCTCTGCCCTGCTGTCGCAGTTCCCCTGGTCGTTCCAATTCTCACGCACGAACATCGACTACATCAGAACGATGCGTGATAAGCTCCCGCCAGTTCCGCTCGTAGTGGAGTTCAGGCACTCAAGCTGGCTGCGCGACGAGACATACGACTTGTTCCGGCGAGAGCAGCTGGTCTATTGCTGCGTCGATGAGCCGAAGTTAAAAAACCTTCTGCCGCCGCAGGACATTACCACCTCCGACAGCATCGGCTACGTGCGCCTCCACGGGCGCAACGCTGAGCACTGGTGGGAGGGAGCTGCGCTGCGATACGATTATTCATACAGCGACAAGGAGCTAAACGACTGGGCCGAGCGCCTCAAGAACATGTCCAAGAATGCCGCCAAAATCTTCGTCCTGTTCAACAACTGTCACCTCGGCCAGGCCGCCCAAAATGCCCTGGCGTTGATGCTGCTGATGCAGGAGGAGTGAGAGAGGGCAGGGAGATGCTAATCTTCAACTAGCTCCTTTAGGTGGGTACCGCAAGGCTTTGCGATTATTGGGAGCTTCATGCCGTCCACAAGGATGCTTTTCCTCTTGAGAATGTCTCGCTCCTTTGATCGCCAGCGCTTTGCCAGAATCACGGGGTACCAGTCACGAGCAAGGGTCTTGCCCCTATACGAGCGGACTATCTCCGAGGCCTTGAGACAACCGTTTTGCACCTGCTCGTGAATCCCGCTGGCGTGTGTTGCCTTGCTCTTCAACTCAATAG
>CAZKNE010000104.1:3257-7042 GCA_964554005.1 uncultured bacterium
TCCCAGAACACAATGCAGTCACACATCTTGATCTCAGAGCCAGCGAGCTCTCCGGCCTTGAGAATCACACATCGCTGAATGCCATCTACCGCCAGCTTACAACCGTGCTCAGCACATTTGGCCGCTGTATGCTCTGATAGCTCGTTCGTTTCGTCTTTGATCCAATCTGTGATCGACAATTCCGGCTCCCACTACTTTTTCGATTGTTTCGCTACATCTCTTCTCAGTGAAGCCAGCTCGTCGTAAAGCGACTCGTTGACCTTGTTGAACTCTTCTTCGATCAGCCCCTCTTCCTCGTCGATCACTAGTTCTTGAGTAACGTAGCCTTCCTCCTTCTCGTCGTAGTTAAATACATAAGCACCCACTTCTTCAGGCTTTAGGAAATCATCAACCTCGTAGTCCTGGTATTTCTCCTTGCGCCGCTTGGGATCAACTTTGCTGAGGAGGATGAAATTGTTGAGCTGCTCGAGCAGATAGTCGCTGTGCGTCGTGATGATCAGGTTGACTCTCTCCTGAACCAGCCTTACCAAGTATTTGGCGAGAATGCGGATCGCCCCCGGATGCAGATGAGCCTCAGGCTCGTCGATAATGAGCAAGTCGCCTTGCCGAAGCAGAATTCTCCGAAACACGATAAGCGGTGCCAGGTCGCACACTGCTGACGAGGCAAATTCCAGCCCTATTTGGCCTCCCTCGAATCTATACCAGAAGTCCGGTGGCAGGTTCGGGTCGGCCCATCTCAAAACGATATCTCCCGCTATAAGCTCCTCCTCGGTTTTCAAGAGCAAACCATCAAGGGGTCCCGGAGCCTGTGGCAGGTTGAGGAGGTGGCGCATGAAGTCGAGGTCAACGCCGGGCAGGTGCATTGACGGTTGTGCGCCGTCGCGCCATTCTAACCGCTCCAGGGCCCTGTCAGTAACCAGCCTGAGGTGTTTGATAATGCCAGACCGCGAGGCTGGAACGTAATACGCTGCCCTGTCAAATCTCGAGAACAGGATGGTGCTTGCGTATTCCGCGAGGTCCCAGTACATTCCAGCCAGCGCCTCCCATGAGTGATGAGCCTGGTCCGGCAGGTTTGTCGGAAAGCGGAGGAACGGCACCATCTTGAGATTAACCGGTTTCTGCGGAGGCTTCGTTTTTAGGACACGTGAGTGCTCCTCAAAGCTGAACAAGAGAGGTTCACTGTGGACATCCAACCGGAAACCTTGTTTGTCTCTTCTCCCCAGTGGACACCGATCCGGAGGCCAACACCTATAGACCTCCTGCGTGAGCTCTGCTGATAGGGGTTTATCGAAGACCCGAGCCAGTCCTGCTGCTGTTTGCACTGGCAGTTCCTTCGGGGCTTCGTTCCGATATAGTTTGGCCAGTTTTTTGAACGCCCGGCGGATCGCCTGCTCGTCAGCTTCGATGTTGCTGAAGCTGCGCCCCTGGCCCGGACCTGGCAGCAATTCAGCGTGCTTTACGGATTGAAACAGGCAATAGAACATCGTCGCGGCGTAGGATTTGCCGGAGTTGTTCGGGCCGATGAATATAGTCATCGGTTTCAAATCGATTTCGGCCTTTCTCAATGGGCCGAAGTTCTCCAGCGTCAGCTTGAGGTCAATTGGTTTTGGCTTCGTCTCTTCTTTCTTTTTCTTTGGGCTCATTTCTCAAGGCCCTCCTTTGTGCAACCCCTTTTGGGGCTGATTCTGTATTTGCGCTTTCACATTCCCGTAGGTTTCACCTACGGCTACCCACGTTATCCCCTTTCAGGGAATTGAAGGATTACAGTGTTTTCACGCGGCAAGCGCATCTCGCACCGTTCGGTTCGTCTGGTTCCTTCAACGATTTGAAGATACCACCGAGGGGAAGTCGCCTCAAACGTTTCAGTTATCAGTTGTGTATGTGAAGTTCTGCAAGTGGTAGCGGACGTATGTGGCCTATCTGAACAGGAAGACGCCAATAATGCGCCCAAGAGATTAAGCACCAGACAAAAGGAGAAATGCATAATGAAACATCGGGCCAGCCACGTCCCGACCCACTCCTGCACCGCTGCTGCCCGCGTTGCCTGACGAGTTGCAGCTCTGGGGCCCCGGGTGATACTATACTCAGTGGGTTCTTCGCTTCTCAGAACATCCCAGAAGAGATGATTAGGGAATTGGGAAATGCCGTTCTTCGAATATGAGAACATCCGTATTTTCAACGATGATTTCGTCGAGTCGGATTGCCTTCCGGGCAGCTCAATCGATCTAATCGTCACCTCACCGCCATATAACGTCAAGATCGACTACAGCTCCTACGACGACAGAACTTCCTACGCCTCATATCTTGATTTCACCCGCCGATGGCTCGAGAAGGCGTTGGCGGTGCTCAAGAATGACGGGCGGTTGTGCCTGAACATCCCGCTCGACAAGAACAAGGGCGGCCAGCAGAGCGTCTATGCCGACATCTTGGGCATCGCAAAGGACGTGGGCTTCAAATATCACTCCACAGTTGTTTGGAACGAGCAGAACATCTCGAGGCGCACGGCCTGGGGCTCGTGGCTTTCTGCCAGCGCACCGTATGTAATCGCTCCAGTTGAGATGATAGCGATTCTCTACAAAGGCTCGTGGAAGAAGACGAGCGGGTCGGGCATATCCGACATCGAAAGGCAGGACTTCATGGACTGGACACTCGGCGTCTGGACGTTCTCCGGCGAGAGCAAGCGGCGCGTGGGCCATCCAGCGCCATTCCCCATAGAGCTGCCGAGAAGGTGCATAAAGCTATTCAGTTTCGTCGGCGATGTTGTCCTTGATCCATTCATGGGGAGCGGCTCGACGCTGCTGGCCTGCTCTGCAACGGGCAGGCGAGGCATCGGCATCGAGATCGATGCTGATTACTGTCAGCTGGCCGTCGAACGATTGGTGAACGCCACGGATACGAAGCAGGCGAAGCTCGCGACCGCAGGCCCCTGACCTGCTGGTTGAAAGCGGGCTGCGCCTCGGGTGCGAGCCGGCCGGTTATACTCACAGGGAAAAAGGGCTATGGTCGCCCAGACACTGGGCCCAGCGCCGTGGTCGCCGCGGAGACTTAGTCGGAGGCGAGCGCCTGCCTGAACTGATTGACGAGCTCGAAATTGCGGCCGAAGTCGAGTATCAGAAGGCCTGAGACCGGAGTGGAGACCGCAGTTACCAGCCAGTCCCCATCGACCTCGTCGGTCTTGACGGTTACTCTTGATGCGAACAGAGGGCGAGTGTATGCCTCGATGCAGCCTATCTTCGCGTCTTGAACCTTGACCCAGACCCGCAGCGATTTCAGCGCGGCCAGCGACTCGTCAAACGCCTCTTGCCGCGTGGCCCAAGGTTTTCGCACCACGCACGATTGCGTCAGGAAGAACACCTGACCAAGCGGAACGTTGAGGCTCTTGCTCAGCGCGATGCACCGGCGCTTATCATGCCTCGCGATCGGGATGAGCACCGCGAGGCAAACGATAGCAGAGATAAGGCCGAAAACGATTCCCATCAGGGCCACGTCAGTAAACGAATAATCGTGCACCACAAGCGGATTGGCCCGACCTGGCGCGGTTATCTGTGGCCCGACGTAGAGCATCGCGACGATAACGCCCGCCCCGAAAAACGTCGCAACCGTCACGGTAAGCGACGTGACTAGTCTGCCGTAATGTCTCTGCATATCTAGCGCGGGCTGGCGGGCTCGCCGGCTGCTGGCTTCATGCAACAACGAACCCCGTTGAAGACGTATCTACGCGTCTTTGTGAGCGTGTAGAAGCTCGTGCAGCTCGAGTAGCGCCCGCTCAAGAAACTGCCGCCGTA
>CAZKNE010000105.1:0-7001 GCA_964554005.1 uncultured bacterium
TTTGGCTACATTGAGCCGGGGCATTCGTTGCAGGTGTTGTCGATCGCGGCCGGCGGCCTCGTGATAATGACCGTTGGGTTGATCGACGATATCAGGCCTATCAAGGCGCGGGTGAAGCTGCTTATGCAGATTGCGATCAGCGTGGTAGCTGCGGTGATTATCGTTGGGGGAGACATCAGGCTATCGCTCTACGTTTTTGACGCGAACAGCGTGCTGGCTTTTGTGGTAACGGTTATCTGGGTTGTGGGCATAACCAACTCCTTCAACCTGCTAGACAACATGGACGGGCTTTCGGCCGGCGTAAGCGTGATCGCCTCGATATCGTTTGCGGTGATCGGAGTGATGCAGCGTGAGCCGGCAGTGTCGATGCTTTCGCTTGCTATTGGCGGGAGCTGTCTTGGATTTCTTCGGTACAACCTGCATCCGTCGAGGATATTCATGGGCGATGCTGGGAGCATGTTTGTGGGGTTCACACTGGCCTCAATAGCAGTGTTGGGCGTCTATACTAGGATTACCGATGTCCCGCGGCTCGCGGTGATGACGCCGATTCTGGTGCTCGCTGTGCCGATCTTTGACACGGCGTCTGTTGTCTGGATACGCTGGCGAGCCCATCGGCCGATATTTGTTGGGGACAAGAATCACTTCTCGCACCGCCTCGTCTCGTTCGGGATGAGTCAATCCAAGGCTGTCTTTTTCATCTATCTGGTCGCCGGCCTCATGGGCCTTATGGGTATCTTGGTTTCGATGCTGAAGATAGAGCAGGCGGTGTTTCTGTTCCTTTACGCTGCTGCAACGTTCGTCATAATCGGCATCTTGCTCGGCGTGAGGCGCTCGGACACGAGGCGACATGACAATCGTGATTAAAGGGTTTTGACTCTGGGCGATCAGAATGTCATCATTATCGGAGTTATTTTATGGACGCTCAATTGGGAAACGGAGACTGTAATCGAGGAAGGAGGCCGCATTGAAGTCGCTCAGTAAAGCCAAGGTGCTTAAGCTTATTGAAACACGCCGCGGACTTGCTGGCCAGAACATGGCTCTGCTCGATCTATCCGGCGAGGACCTTTCACATCTCAATTTTGAGAAAACGATATTCTCGGAGGCCACGCTTACTAGTTCTAACCTGACAAGTGCTAACCTTAAAGAGGCCGATTTCACCGGCGCAGACCTTAAGAGCGCTGTTTGCCGGCTTGCCAACTTGAGGGAGGCGGTCTTGACGGGCGCTAATGTGCTCGCCGCTGATTTTTGGGGTGCAGACCTATCGGGAGCGGTGCTGACAGGTGTCCTGCGTATTCTTCAGGCCAAGTTCGACGGCGCTAACTTGAGCGAAGCGAACCTTTCTGGCCTTGACCTGAGGGAGGCAGCGAACCTCAACCAAGCGAAGTTGGATGGGATCAACTTGTCCCAGGCGGTTTTGAGAGGGGCAGTTCTCGAGAACGTTCCTATGACCGGGGCGAACCTTCTCGGGGCAGACCTAACGAAGGCCCGAATGATGCATGTCAAGCTGGGGTCGGCGGACCTTCAGGATGCGATCTTCAAGGATGCAGACCTTCAGAACGCTTACATGAACCGCAGCAACGCTCAGAACGCTGATTTCAGCGGTGCAGACCTGACGGGCGCTGACCTTCAGGACATGGACCTCACGGGGGCCAAGTTCGTGCGGGCAAACCTCAGCAGCGCCAACATGCGCAATGCGAACCTCACCAACGCTGACATGCGCGGCGTTAATCTCGCCGGCACGGTT
Source organism: uncultured bacterium (assembly GCA_964554005.1). Lineage (GTDB taxonomy): Bacteria > B130-G9 > B130-G9 > B130-G9 > B130-G9 > B130-G9. The sequence continues at coordinate 1,745 of CAZKNE010000105.1, forward strand.
CTTTACGGGACCAAGTTTGTCAACGTTCGCGGGGTAGTGATCAAGGAGTAATTATTGGGTCTTAGGATGATGAAGTGCGCGAATCCTAAGTGCAATCATCATCGCCCCACCGGTTTTCTGGAGTCTCTTTGGGCGAGCAGTGGCTTCGTTAGCGACGGCAGATGGTTCTGCTCAAATGCCTGCTATGAGAGGTTCGTAGAACTCGGTAAGGAGGCCGAATCGGAGGCCGAGGAAGAGGAGGCGCCGGTCGATGACATGACCAATATGCGCCTTGGGGATATCTTGGTCGCATACGGGATCGTTGGCAGCGAGGAGTTATCTTTGTGCCTCAAGGGGCAGGACCAATCGGACAAGCGGGTCGGCCAGCTGTTGGTCGAATCAGGACTCATCACGCGCGAGGCAGTCTTGGCGGCGCTCAGCAAGCAGAAGGGCACGCCCTGGGTCGATGTTCTTATGCTCTCGTGCAAAGGTTCTGCGTTGGCGCTTCTCTCCGAATCGGAGGCCGAGCGTGAGCGGGCGCTGCCGTTCGATTGGACAGGTGAAGGTCAGGTTCTGCTGGCCACTCCGGACGCAGGGGACGGCGATCGAGTAGCGGAGCTGGAGATGAAGATCGGCCGTCCAGTGAGGGCTGTCTTTGCGCCCGAGGAGGACTTGGTGATAGCGGTCCGGCAAGCCTATTCGAGCGACCGTCTGCTCGACAAGGGGGCTAAGTCTTGGAAGCTCTCTCCGACGGACAGGAGATTGGGCCAGATCATGCTTGTCGAGAAGATGATCACTGTCCCGCAGCTGGAGCAAGCGCTTGTGGAACAACAGAACGACCCATCGCGCATTGGACAGATACTAGTGAGAATGGGGTTCATTACGGAGGAGGAGCTCGCAAGGGCGCTGGGGAAACAGTGGGGCTGTCCGTGTGTTGACCTCTCGCGCTCCTCGATACCGCCCAGAACGATAAACCTATTCTCCAAGAAGATCGCTTATGAGTTTACGGTGTTGCCAGTCAAGTATTCAAACGGAGTGCTGGACGTTGCAACCGATGATCCGACAGACCGCGCCAAATTAAGGAGGCTTGAGTCGCGAACCGAGCGGCGTGTGGAGCCGGTTGTCTGCGCAACGTCTCAACTGCGGGCGGCGCTTGAGAAATACTATGGTCAAAAATAGGTGGATTGAGCGATGTCAATGATCAGAAGGCCTGCCGTGGCTGGCCAGTTCTACGAGAGGACAGACTCCGCCCTGCGAAGGCAAGTGGGGCTTTACGTTGAGGACGTCCCGCAAAAAGTCCGGGCGAAGGCAATCATGTGCCCCCACGCCGGCTACGTATGCTCAGGGCCGGTCGCAGGCAAGGTCTATTCCCGGATACCTAACTATGACACTTATGTTATTCTAGGCCCCAACCACAGTGGAGTTGGTGCCCCGGCAGCAGTTTTCGGAGAGGGCTCCTGGTCCATGCCAATGGGCGAGGTCCCGATCGATAAAGACCTCGCGAGCTCGATAATATCTCGCTCGAGCGTCGCACGCCTTGACGAGGCCGCTCACCACTCTGAGCACTGCCTCGAGGTTCAGCTGCCATTCATTCAGTTCTTCAACAGCAGCTTCTCCATTGTCCCAATATGTCTCGGACTTTATGACTTTAGAAGTGCCGATCTCTTGGGCAAGGAACTCGCAGACGCGATCACAGCCTCGGGCAAGAGCGTCCTAATCGTCGCCAGCACAGACATGTCCCACTACATTCCCCATGAACTTGCGGTCAAGATGGACCATCTGGCGATCGACAGGGTTCTTATGCTGGACGCCCAAGGCCTCTATGACGTAGTCATGTCCAATAATATCTCTATGTGCGGTGTGATCCCGACTGTTGCGGCGGTCTCGGCCGCCAATGCGCTCGGCGCAAGCTCCGCCACTTTAGTTTCATACCAAACGTCTGGCGAGACGTGCAGTAACAAGGCGCAGGTTGTTGGATACGCCGGCGTGATAATACAGTAGCGGCGCTTGTCGATTTCCCGGTAGGAGAAGCTGAATTGAGGGTGCTTGGACTTGACCTCGGCGAGCGTAGGATCGGTGTTGCTGTGAGCGATCCTTCATGTTCGATAGCGCTTGCGCGCGAGACGCTGTTCGTGTCCGGTCAGAAGGAGGCTCTCAGTAAGATCGGGCAATTGGTCAAGGAGGGCGGGATCGACACGATCACTATTGGGCTTCCGTTGAATCTTGACGGGAGCGTCGGGCCGCGGGCAGTAAAAACGAAGGAGTTTGCTGATTTACTGAGGAATAAGCTTAACGTAACCGTCGAGTTTTGGGACGAGCGACTGACGACCAGAATCGCCAAGCGTGCCCTTCACGATGCAGGGCGCACTGCAACGAGACGGGACGGACGGCTTGACCAGATGAGCGCGGTTTTGATATTGCAGGGCTATTTGGACCGGCTGGCAACATCGTCCAAGACTCACGAAGGACCATAGTGGGAAGATTCTGGCGGATTCTTTTCCTCCTTGTTTTGGCCGTGCTTCTTGTTGCCTCGGCGCCAGTGCTTTACTACAAGAATTACCTTGATAATTCAACGAACATGGCGAGTTCGCCGTTTCTAGTCAAAATCGAGCGAGGCATGTCAGTCAGGGACGCGGCTGGGGTCTTGAAATCGCAGGGGGTTATCAGAAGTGTGTTTGACTTCGCACTTGTATGTCGGCTGATGCACGTGAGCATCCGGGCCGGTGAATATAGAATCCCGCCGCGGCTCAAGCCCAAGGAACTCATCCGAGCGTTTCGCCCTGAGAATCTGGCCTTTTGTCGCGTGACGATTCCTGAGGGCTCAACGCTGAAGGACATCGCGGCGACAGTCGAGGGTAGTTTGGGAATCTTGGGGTCGGATTTCCTTATGATTTGCAATGATAAGTCTTTCACTGCAAACCTGGGCTTCCAGGCAAATAGCCTCGAGGGTTATCTGTATCCTGAAACATACTATTTTGAGCCGGGAACAAGCGCGCGAAAGGTTGCCGAGCGCATGGTCAAGGAGTTTAGAGGCGTAGTTGGGCCGAAGTATCAGAGTCGCATTGCCGAGCTAGGCTTGACGCTGCACAAGGTCGTTACGATCGCCTCGTTGGTAGAGAAGGAGGCGGCGGTGGCGCGGGAGAGGCCGTTGATCTCGGCCGTGCTCTACAATAGGTTGAGGCGAGACATGCCGCTGCAAACAGATGCGACAGTGATTTATGGCCTAAAAGACTTCGACGGGAACCTGACTCGCGATGACCTCAAGGCCGATACGCCATACAACACATACACACGGAAGGGGCTGCCACCGGGCCCGATATGTTCGCCCTCGAAGGCGTCCTTGTTGGCGGCGCTGTATCCGAGGGATGTGGGCTATCTTTATTTCGTTTCGATGAACAATGGTCATCACAAGTTCTCAGCAACTATAGAGGAACACAACAGGGCAGTGTGGCGTTATCAGAAGAGCGGGCGGCGATGAGTCACTTCGGGATGTCGCACGGCTTGAAGAGCGATCTGGGTCGCATCAGGCGAGTTAATGAGGACAGCTGCTTCGCGGACGACAAGATGGGTCTTTTTATCGTTGCGGACGGGATGGGTGGCCACGTCGGGGGTGGGGTAGCCAGCAAGAGCGCCGTCGATGCTCTTGTGGATTACGTGGGGCATTATCTTCAGGACCCCGACATCACGCCGCCTTATGGCCTTGCGATGGACCTCTCGGCGTCTGAGGACGTCTTGCGCGCGGCGATGATGGTTGGCAACGCCAGGGTGTTTGAGCAGAGTAGGCAGGACAGCTCGCTTGTCGGGATGGGCACAACCATGTCGGTCGCTTGGATTCGAGATCGGGAGCTTAACATTGCACACGTTGGCGACAGCCGGGTGTATCTTGTTCGTGATGCTTCATTGAGGCTCTTAACACGGGATCACTCCTGGGTTTACGAGCAGTATCAGGAGGGCGTTTTGAGCCTCGAGGAGGCCAGACACCATCCAATGAAACATCTCGTCACGCGGTCTCTTGGCACGAAGAGCACGGTTCAGGCCGATGTCTCTCGAGTGCCTGTGCAGGACAGCGACCTGATACTCCTTTGCACCGACGGGCTCACGAACGCCCTGAACGACGATACGATTCTCTCGACTGTCCTCGACCCAACGCTGCCGGGTCTAGACGATAAATGCGACGTTCTGATCGAGATGGCCAATCAGGCCGGCGGCTATGACAACACAACTGTCGTGCTAGTTCGTGTGGAGGATGCTGATGGCTAGTGCACTTGATCGGTGGTCGGGCACGGCCCATCTCAAGAGGGCTTTACAGAGAGCGAAGTTGCGCCGAATTGCGTTCATGTTCTTGCTCTGCGGTGCCATTTTTTGTTCTCTGATCGGTTGTGCCAATAACACAGGCCTTGTCCGGGAGAGCTCGCCTGCGGTGATAGCCAGTGCTGAGCCTCAAAACACTGCCTCGCAGCCCTCGAAGCAGCCCGAGGAGGTCTTCGCGATCACGCAGGAGTACTTCCAGAACACTTACGAGAAAACGGAGGGCTTCCTGCGTTGCGCACGCGATCTATACGACACTGGGCTCGTTCGGGAGACCATGCCGTATCTTGACACTGCGCTTTTGACGATTCTCGATTCGCAGATCGAGCTTGCGGAGTTCCCGAAGATGGCCAAGCTCTACCAGCAAATATACGACCTCAACGCCAAGATACTTAAGTCCAACCCCCATGCCCTGGACATCTACCTCGACAACAGGTGGAGCCACTTCAATACTAAGAACTACACAGTGCCGATCGTCTTGAACAACTCGGTCAGGCACTTCATCGAGGAATACCAGACCGCAAGCCGGGCGTTTATCGAGAGAACATTGAGGCGCTCAGGCCGCTACATGCCCATGATTAAAAGGGAGCTGCACAAGGCTGGGCTTCCGGAGGACTTGGCATACCTCGTCATCGTCGAGAGCGGGTTCAGCCCTTATGCAACCTCGTATGCTAAGGCCAGAGGGCTCTGGCAGTTCATGCCGAGCACTGGCCGGCGCTATGGCCTCAAGATGAACTATTGGGTTGATGAGCGGTGCGATCCCGAGAAATCGACAAGGGCCGCCATTCATTATCTGAAGGACCTTTATGACGAGTTCGCGTCGTGGAAGCTTGTGCTCGCCTCATACAACGGCGGCGAGGGCAGGGTCCGGCAGGCTATCAAACAGTGTGGGACGAGCGATTTTTGGGATGTTATGTCATCAGCTAAGATCCACCCCCAGACAAGAGAGTACGTCCCTCGTTTCATGGCA
>CAZKNE010000106.1:0-6746 GCA_964554005.1 uncultured bacterium
TGAAGGTGACCTCCACCATAAGGCTGCACCGTCTTATGACTATCTCTGGCTCGGCAATACTTCGAGAACTTGGCCATATTCCTGATGATATGGTCAGAGAGGTCCGGTCGGCCTTGAGGAGGCTCTTTGATTTGCAGTAGAGGCGATACGTCGCAACGCCCTTGAGCAGCGTCGTTGGTCGGCATCCGGCAGGATAAGTGTTCTATTCCGTGGCGCTAGCGGTGTCCGCATCATGAGAATCTTGTATCGTCTTTGCCGATTTTCTTCAAGGGACAACGACAAAGCGACTTTTCCCATATTTGGCATAGTAGTAATGCACGCTTCTCTGGGTGACCTCATACATGACTCTCGCCATCTCATCCTGCGTCCAGATTTTCTCACGGAAGAAGAAACTACCCCGGTTAAACCTGCCGTGCTCACCTTCGTTCACAACGTTGATCCGGTTGAGTGGACCCAACATAGCTATCGTGACGACTCTATCCAAGATGCTGCTCGTGTCCGCGAAGTCACAGCCATCGCCGAAACACACAAATGGGACAATGCCCTCATTCAGCATAGCGGTGCGAAATCCGATTACGTTCTTCCCAAGGCGCTCAATCGCGTTGCCTCTTGCCTGTGGCGGCTTGCCCTCGGCCCGCCGCAAGTCGTTGGTGCCCTGATTCTTAACCTCAACAATGAGCACGGGAAACAAGGCGCCGTTCTCGTCCTCAATTGAGAGAATCCCTCCATCAGGCCGCATTGCAGAAGTACCAAAGTAGTAGTGGAACGGCACGTCTGGGAAGAGGGCTCGTAGGCGGTTCACAATAGCGGCCAGCTTCCACTCTCGGTCATGGTGCAACCTAACACTCAATTCTGTCTGTAACTTCTCTTCAACGATCCCCAGGGCAATACCAAGACGCGTCTCCTGTTTCTTCGAGCTCAGATTTATCACTGTGCCCGCGCGCTGTTCTCGCAGTTGGCGTTTACGTGCCATAGTTGCTACCTCCGTTCCACCAGGAAGAGCTGCTCCGTCACATGAATTGGTCGGTTGTTGAAGTTTCTGCTCCCCCGGAACGCGTTATACTGCGTTTCGAGAACATCGACCGAACCGATCTCGTTTAGCATAGCACGCATCTTGTCCGGCGGAATGAAGCCCTCGTTGTTGAATGATACTAGCAGAAACGGGGCGTCGATTGCATGTAGGAGTTGTCGTAGGAGAGGTAATGAGCGCGCCCGGACATTATAGCCAGAGCGTCGCCAATCGTTGGGTATGCCGGAGATACGACTCACATGCTTCGGCCTCTCATATCGCACTAGAAGATTTAGCATGAAGTAGTTTGATCCGTATGGGTGTTGGTTGTAGGGCGGATCGATGTATGCGAGGTCGAGATTCTTTAGACTATGCGCGACCGAATTGGCGTCTTCTTGCAGCACCTTATAATCGCACTCGAATTGGCTCAGGACAGGCGGTTCCATCTTGATCTGGCCCATTATCCGAGGCAATGCATCTGAGCCGCTTCCACCGAACTGCCCGACCTTGGTGTGTCGGTTTTTGTAGAAGCCCTTGAAAATCCCTGCGGTATTGGCATGAATTGACGCCTCGCTAAGCAGAGGTCCCAAGAGGATGTCTTTCATGTCGAGGGGTGCGGACTCGATCAGCCGGCGGTAGTTGTCAAGACGTCGGGCATTGTCGCATGTGTAAAAAACCCGATCCTCTTTGGTGATGCGAGTCTCGTCTCGCGGGGAATATAGCTCTTCGATGAACCCAGGCTGGAGCGCATCGGTTGTGACTCTGGCGTTCAGATCAGCGACAATCTGGGAAATGGCTAGAAGGTCAACGGTGCTCCTGTTACGCAGGTAACAGCGTGCTGTCACAGCAGCGTAGTCTTCAATGTCATTGCTGACCAGCAAGGAAGCGTGCGCCTTCAAATACCTAGACACAACTCCCGAACCACTAAACGCATCGAAGACCTGAAGTCGGCTCTTACCGAGCCGGCGCTTGACTCGCTCGACTGCGCTGCCGATGTGGCCCAGAAGCGCGCGCTTGTTCCCGATGTATGTGATCAACTGTCGAGACAGGTAGCCAGGGTCCTCGGCGGATGGATGATCAGGCCAAAACGTCATCTGCCGAGGCTCTCTGATCTCCAAGGCGCTGTTGTGTGTGCTCAATGCATCCTCCACAATCTCGCTGAAACCACGCTGCCCCCCTGTTTCTGTCCGTATAAAAAAGCCTGCAGATGCCGCGCAATATGCGACCACAATCAAAATATAGCTTTCGTGGGTGCCAAATCAACCACGACCACCACAGTGTCATTATGGATTACCCGCTCCGATCTTGACCTCGCGCGCTCCTTGCATATTATAGACAGCACATTTTAGCCATGCGGAAATAGTCGAGCGTTTGAGATTGCGAGGTGAAATGATGTTGAAGCTTGTGGAGTGTGCCGATTTCGGATTTTAGATTGTGGATTGCGGATTACTGGCGTGACCGGGCTGTCTTGATAGAACTGACGACCATTGAGAGGATTTCATTCGCATCTTTCCTCAGGTCTGTGACTCGCTTATCCTCCATAAGGCCGGCCTCGACGATCAGCTCCATCCAATAGATGGCCTCGTCGCATTCCTCTTCAACGATTGCCATCTTCGCGACAAAGTCCTTCGGAGACCTGGCTCGGCAGGCAGCCCGGTAATTCGCCCCAACTGATGTCCCGCATCGAATCAGCTGTCTGCCAAGCACATCCGCCGTCGGCAATCTTGGCAACGCCTCAACCAGCCGAACAACTCGCAAAGCAAACGCCTTGGTCCTGTTCCTGAACTCCTCAGCATCCATAGCCACGAGAGTAAATGTCGGCTATTGATTTCTCAATCCGCAATCCGCAATCCCCAATCCCCAATCCCCAATCCCCAATCCCCAATCCCCAATCCCCAATCCGCAATCGAGATGGCCTCCTTGACCTCAGAGTCCCCTCGCATATTATAGACAGCACATTTTAGCCATGCGGAAATAGTCGAGCGTTTGAGATTGCGAGGTGAAATGATGTTGAAGCTTGTGGAGTGTGTGCCGAACTTCAGCGAGGGTCGGGATAAGGCAATCATAGATGAGATTGCTGGCGCGATCGCCGGGAGCGCCGGGGTGAAGCTTCTCGATGTTGATCCTGGGGCGGACACGAACCGGACGGTCGTAACGTTCATTGGGACGCCGGAGGGCGTGAAGGAGGCGGCTTTCAATGCGATCAGGAAGGCACAGGAGCTCATCGACATGACTAAGCACAAGGGAGCGCATGGCAGGATGGGCGCGACCGATGTGTGCCCGTTCGTGCCCGTGGCGGGCGTCACGATGGAGGATTGCGTTGAGATAGCGAAGGAGGTCGGGAAGCGAGTGGCCGACGAGCTCGGCATTCCAGTCTATCTCTACGAGGAGGCGGCGCAGAAGCCGGAGCGGGCGAATCTCGCCAACTGCCGAAAAGGCGAATACGAGGGGCTGGCAGAGAAGCTCAAGGACCCAGAGTGGGCGCCCGACTTTGGAGAGCCGGTCTTTAACGCCAAATCCGGCCTGACGACGATAGGTGCGAGGGAGTTCCTCATCGCCTACAACGTCAACCTGAACACCCGTGACGGGAAGAAGGCAAAGGACATTGCGATGACCATTCGCGAGGCTGGCCGTGCTAAGCGCGACAAGAGCGGCAAAATCGTCCGCGACGAGAACGGTAAGGCGATCAAGGCGCCTGGGCGGCTGAAGTTCTGTAAGGGCACGGGCTGGTATATCGATGAGTATGCGATGGCGCAGATTTCGATGAACCTGACCAACTACAAGGTAACGCCGCCGCATTTGGCGGTTGAGGTGTGCAGGGAAGAGGCGCAGAAGCGAGGGCTTGTGGTAACGGGGACGGAGCTCGTAGGGCTCATACCGAAAGAGGCGATGCTGATGGCTGGGCGCTATTACCTTGAGAGCCAGGGCAAGTGCCCTGGCCAGCCGGAGAAAGAGCTTATCCGCGTCGCCGCGCAGTCGATGGGTATGAGCGAGGTAGCCCCATTCGATCCCCAGGAGAAGATAATCGAATATCAATTTGGCGATGATGAGAGCTCTCTGAGGAAGATGACGCTCTGTGATTTCGCGGACGAGTTGTCAACGGATTCGCCCGCGCCCGGCGGCGGCAGTGTTGCCGCGTTGGCGGGTGCGATGGGCGCCTCGCTTGCGGCAATGGTTGCGAACCTGACGCACGGTAAGAAGGGCTATTTGGACCATAACGCCGAGATGTCCGAGGTTGCTCTGGCGAGTCAGCCGCTGAAGGACGAGTTCTTGCACACGATCGACGCTGATGCTGAGGCTTTTGACGGCGTGATGGCGAAGATGCGGATGAAGAAGAAGACACCTGAGCAGAAGGCGGAGCGTAACAGAGCCATTCAGGAGGCCACGAAGGCTGCCACGTTGGTCCCGTTGTCGGTCTTGAGAAGGTCGCTTTCTGTGCTGAAGCTGGCCAAGACTGTGGCCGAAAAGGGGAACGTGAACTCTTTGAGCGATGCCGGCGTTTCAGCCATGATGGGCTATACGGCTGCGGAGAGTGCCTACATGAATGTGTTGATCAACCTCGCTGGTATCGAGGACACAGAGTTCGTCAGCGAAACTAGGGATGAAGCGGATGAATTGCTCGCCGCAGCGAAGACGCTTTCGGAGGCGATTCGCAAGAGCGTTATCGAGACGCTTTTGAGGCCGTTGTAAGCTGAAAAGAACCACAGAGACACTGAGCCACAGAGTGAGCTTATACTTGTTTCCTTGATGTTTTGTGTGAATTGCCCGGGGTGGTCGAGCCCGGCCTGGTGCTGCTACCTGCCAAGGAGATGCGTGGCGATTTTCTTGACAGTGTCGAGTGGGGCAATCCTCAACCGGTCCCGTAGGAAGCGAAGGTTATACGTGAGCTTCTGTTTTTTGACCATCATTGACATGACCTCATTGACAGCCTTGGTGGCGGTCTCGTAATCGATGTTCCTTGTGAACTCTGAATCGACGGGGAACCTCTTGTTCAGGCCGATCTTGAAGTTTTGCCACAGGTTGGGCGAGATGATGTCATCCATGTGGTGCATCTCCCAGACCTTCGTGCCGGGGTACGGCACCAAGTAAAGTATCTCAAAGTATGCCAGCCGCTCGAAGTTTCGGCGAATGAACTCCACGGTCATTCTGCTCTCTTCAGCAGTCTCGGTTGGCACTCCGGTCAGAAATGTCGCGAGTGCCCGGACCTTGAGGCGTTCCAGCCGGTCGAGCGTGGCCTCGTTATCTTCAGGGGTTACGCCCTTGCCTTTGAGGAATTGGAGCACTCGCTTTGAGGCGCTCTCGAAGCCGAACTCCATCTGGGCCATGCCCGCCCTCTTGAGGAGTTCGATGAAGGAATCCTCGCACCTGCTGACGATGTTGGCTCGGCCGTAACACGGCCACTTGAGCCTTTGTGCGATTCCCTTCTGGAGCATTAACTCGGCGATGTGCGAGGCCCGCTTCGCGTCAAAGATGAAGGTGTCGTCGATTATGCAGAGCCCCTCAAGGTTGTAGTCCCGGGCCAGGCGCTGCATCTCCTCGATAACGTATTCAGGCGAGTGTTTGCGAAGCTGGCGCCGGTGCACTGAGATGCAGTATATGCACCTAAACGGGCAGCCTCGCGACGTCATTATCGTCGTGTTTCTGGTGATCATGCTCCGGATAGCGGAGTTGCGATGGAGGTAGTGCGTAAGGTCGAGCAGCGACCTGTCTGGGAAGGGGATCGTGTCGAGGTCATCGATGAACTTCGGGGGCTCAGTGAGCACAATCTCATCGTCAGATTTGAATGCGACCCCCGGAATCTGCCGCAGTGCGCTGCTGTCAAGCGCAAAGCCCGAGGCGCTGAGAGCATCGACTAGGTGTGTGAAGGAGCGTTCGCCCTCAGATATGACCGCGATGTCAAAGAAGCCTTCCCGGATAACCTGCTCTGGCAGAGCAGTCGGATGCAGCCCACCGATGACGAGAGGTGCATTTGAGAACCTTCGTATCTTTCTGGCCAGATGGGTGGCTCTGTGATACTGGGCTGTCGCGCACGAGAAGCCGATAATGTCCGGCTCGAACTGCTTGGCGACCTTAACCGGGTTGTGCCCAGCATACTCGTCGGCGAGAACAGTCTTGTATGTGTTGGTCCCATACTTTTTAAGATAGGAGCTCAAGTAACAGACACCCAGCGGCGGCATGTCGTAGATACCCCGCCCGGGATTGACAAATAGTATCTTGATCTCTCGCATCGTCACGTGCCTCGCCCCATAAACGCTCAAATACACGCTTTCAAAAGCACTTTATAGCGAGACAGCGGGTGCGTGTCAACCGGGACAGTTATGATCGAGCCACTGATGCAGCATCTTCGCATGAATGGATTCGGTGAGCTCGGCCCAGACATCGAACGCTTGATTGAGCGTTGAGCCAATGGCATATTTGGCTACGTTTGCAGAATGATTGCTTGTGGTTACGCTTTTAGTCGGGGATTGGCTGACGTGCAACGTACTTTTGTCTCGAAAACCCTCACAGGGGTATACGATATCCTTTATGAGCCGAAGTTTCGAGAATACGCTTGGACATTGGGTTATGTGCTAGCCGTTTTGCTTCTGGCGGTCTCTGCGCTGATATTTGGCGCCGGCAGGGACCCAACGGCATTATCCAGTTGGAGCGTGCTGGCCGATGTCCTCTGGAGCTGGCGAGCCAGTCTTCTGTACGCTTACCTTGCTTGGATTTCCCCTGCTTTTCTGGTCTATGTCTC
>CAZKNE010000106.1:6756-6974 GCA_964554005.1 uncultured bacterium
CTCGAGCATCGTCGGCTGAGGCCGGGAATCATGCTAGCCCTCAGGAAGTGATTCACGAGTTGCATGGGAAGCAAAGGCGTCTTGTTTTCTGCGTGGTTCTGGGGGTCTGTTTTTTCATTGGCCTCTTATTGGCTCGCAGAGCCTATCTGGAATGCGCCGCAATAAACACTCCCTTTTGGCCCCTTTTCTATGTTCTCGCTGTATCTCTGGTTGCATGG
>CAZKNE010000107.1:0-6866 GCA_964554005.1 uncultured bacterium
GCCAGATGGAGGCAGCACGGTTTGACAAGACAACAGCACAGCTTAAGGCCGGCGATTTCACATTCAAAGTGCAGGGCTCTATTCGGACCTTCCCGGGTTTCCAGCGCGTTTATGAGGAGCTGAACCATCACAAGAAATTGCAGAAGGATGTGTTACTCCCACCTTTTGAATTAGGCGATGAGTTGGAGCTCAAGAGTGTGGAGAAGAAGCAGCATTTCACGGAACCGACACCTCGCTACACCGAGAGCACGCTCATCAAGGCGTTGGTGGAGGCTGGGATCGGGCGGCCGAGCACCTATGCCATGATTCTCAACACGATTCGGATGCGAGAATATGTGCAGATGGAGAAGCGGGCCTTCAAAGCAACGCAACTTGGCCTACTCGTGAATAGGCTACTAATCGCCAATTTCCAGCAGGTGATGGACATCCACTTCACGGCCGATATGGAGAAGCAGCTCGACGCGGTTGAGGCGGGCAAGCTCGACTGGCAGGAGGCTATCGGCAAGTTCTACAAGGATTTCGCGAAAGCGGTCAAACAGGCGGAAAAGAACATGGCCGTGCCACAGCAGGAGACGGAATTCAAGTGCGACAAGTGTCATAGCAAGATGGTGCTCAAGTGGAGCCGGAGAAAGGGCTGGTTTCTATCGTGTTCAGCGTATCCCAAGTGCAAGGCAGCCAAAGATGTGGTTTACGATACTCTTGGCAACCTCAAGATCGTTGAGCCAAAGAAGAGCAAGATAACATGCGACAAGTGCGGCCGGGAGATGGTTCTCAAGCAATCGCGGTATGGGAGTTTTCTTGCCTGTTCAGGCTATCCCGATTGTCGGAACACAAAGCCTGTCCGAATAGACAAGCAGACCGGCGAGATGGTCGTCGTGAAAATGGAAGAGGTGAATGAGACTTGTCCGAGGTGCGGCTCGAAGCTGCTCATAAAGCTCGGTCGGAGCGGAAAGTTTCTCGCCTGTTCTGCGTATCCCAAGTGCACGTTCACCAAATCGATCAGCATCGGTGTGGATTGCCCTCAGAAGGAATGCGAGGGTTACATCACCGAGAAGAGGACCAGAAGGGGCAAGATATTCTACGGATGCAGCAATTATCCCAACTGTAAATTCGCGGTTTGGGACAAGCCAATATCCCAAAAATGCCCACAGTGCGGGGGCTTGATGGTAACCAAGTATGAAAGAGGCTTTGACCGTCCGACCTATATATGTATCAACAAGAACTGTGGTTACAGGACTTCCAAGATTGACGAGAAGGATGAGGCAAAGGACGGCAGCTGAGCCAGGCAGTCTCTCGTAACTTTAAGAATGCCTTCAACGAATGAACCCGCTGACACGACTCGCCAGGACAGGTTACTACCAGCTCTTCTCCACCATCTCGAAGATTATTCTTCCTGACACAAACCGGCTTTCTGCCCTCGGGTCGCTTCTGGGCAATGTCCGATACCACGTGGGCTACGTAGGTAAGATGCGATCGAGGCGTTCGTATCTTCACTATCTGCGCGAAGCACTACCGCACCTTCCAGAGACCGAACGGCGTGAGATACTGAGGCAATTCTGGATCAACCATGAGAAGTCATTTCTCGAGCTGTTCCTGATCCCCACGCTTACAAAAGAGAATATCGACGATTTTGTCCAGTTCGATGGGCTTGAGGTCCTCGATGAGTGCCTCGCCCTCGGGAGGGGCGTCGTTCTCGCTGCCCCGCACTTCGGCAACCCCAGGTTTTTGCATATCGCCCTCGCCATAAAGGGCTACCCGATGAACGTGATCTCCTCCAGATATGAGGAGGCGTCGGACAGGGTCAGGCAGATTCTGCTCGGGCCTTCGCTCAAGTGGCATAATGTGGGACATCCGGACACGTCCCCCCGATGGATGTTTACGGCCCTCAGGAAGAACGGAATACTTCAGATATCACCTACCGCATTTGGCGCATCGAAGGGTTGCTGGATAACCTTCTTGGGCGGCAGAACAATGGTATCTACCTCGCCCGTGAGGCTAGATCTTTCCACAGGCGCAGCGCTCGTGCCAGCCTTCATCTCGCGCCTGCAAGGCTATCGGCACCGCATCGAGATAAAAGCGCCTCTTGAGCTCAGACATGACGATGACCGACAACGGCTCGTGCAATCCACCACCGAGAAGCTCATGAAGATAGTCGAGCAATACGCAGCCCGTTATCCCGAGCAGTTCTCGTGGATGTGGTTCGTGATCCGCCGTCAGCAGGCCGAGGGTCTTGCCGCGGGCGAATAGTAAGTAGGCCGAGGGCGCTTTCTCAGCAACAACGGCAAGCGAAGCTATCCTTAATGTCAACACGAATCGCCACGCGTGCTTAGCATTGCTCTTGGCACCTTGAAACAGCTGTGCTAATTTCGGTTTGCTCAGTTCAAGTGTTCAAGTAAATGAGATGTGAGACTGGTCGTTTTACTTGTGTGCATTGTGATTATGCTTCAGCCGCTGATTGGCTGTAGAAAGCCATTCGCGCCAAAGGCCCCAACGCTCGACGCCGCATTGGCGCTTTACGAGGCAGGCGAATTGGGAAAGGCTCGAGCCGAGGTCGAGCGGACTCTCGAGAGGCAACTCAGTCCCCATCTGCGTGCTGAGGCCTTTCTGCTTGACGCGAAGGTCCTGCTGGCCATGGGCGATTTTGACGGGGCCATCTCAGCGATTGAATGGGTCCACGAGCCACCTGCGGACCTCAAGCCGGATGCCGACTACGTTCTCGCGAAAGCTCTGATATTCGCCGGCCATATTGACCTAGCCAGCCGTCTGCTCTCCTCTATTGAGGCATCTGGCCCAGGGCAGCAAGGCGCCGTGAGGTTGAACCTGCTCAGAGCGTTTTTGGCCACCAGGTCGCACCAATGTGAGAAGGCGGTCAGGATAGCGGACGCAATCATAAGCTCCTCTGAGGGCAACTTGCGTGCAGAGGGCCAGTTTGCGAAAGGCTTTTGTCTGTATGAATCGAGGCAATTCGCCGACGCCTTCAACCTCATGACGCAGGGGATAAAAGGCCTGCGCCCGGGCTATGAGCGTTACGTTGCAGCATTTATTGCTGGCCACTGTGCAGATGCCCTGATGCGTTATGCAGATTCCATCAACTACTACATGACCGCGCTGGGTGAGCTCAAGAACGTTGCCAAGCCGGACGATTTCAAGGCATCGGTCGAATCCTCCATTGAGCGGCTGCTGTTGTCCAAGCTGGGCCGAGACCAACTCAGAACCATTATCGACCGGTTCGGCGTCAGATTCCCAGCTGACGTCGCCACGTTCGCACTTGCAAGGCTCCTCATCCGGGACGGTGAGCAATCTGAGGCGGAGGAGATGCTGGCCAAGTTTGCGGGGCTATTTCCGCAGAGCGCATTGGCCTCCAGAGCGGCAGATTTCCACAGAATGATCGTGATGGGAATGCTCGGCGACCCCGGGCGCGTCGGCCTCATCGCCCCGCTGAGCGGCGACCTTAGCGATTTCGGCCAGCAGGTGCTCTTGGGCGCCAAAACGGCAATCTCCGATTACTGTGCCGCCTCCGAGGCCAGTGTGTCGCTCATCGTTCGTGACAGCGGAGGCGATCCGGACGTCGCGGCAGAGGCGTTCATCGATCTCGCTGAGAACGAGAAGGTCATCGCCGTGATAGGGCCGGTCCTGAGCAGATCGCTGAGAGGTATCTCGACCCTGGCGAGCGAGTATCGGATGCTCGCGCTATCCCCCTCCGCTTGCGGCGCCGGCGCCACTGGGGAAAGCCGATACGTGTTCAGAAACTGCGTGCCGCTCTGGGCGCAGGCTCGAGCGATCGCGCAGTTCGCTGTCAGGCGGCTTCATCTCTTGCGGATCGCGGTCTTGATGCCAGAGAAGCAATATGGGACACAGCTTGCGGATTCTTTTATCAAAGCGGCCGAGAACGCGGGCGCCAAGATCATCTTCATCAAGAGCTATCCGCCGGGCGAGATGGATTTCAGGGAGCGCCTTTCTGGGCTTTGCGAGCTCGAGCCCGAGGCGATATTCATCGCCGACTACGCATCGCAAGTCTCTGTCATAGCGCCTCAGATACAATACAGCAATATCCACGACGCGGTGCTTCTTGGCTGGGACGGATGGAACTCGCCCTCGGAGCTTGGGCCGGTCCTCGGCCAGCTCGAGGGCGCCTTCTTCGTATCAGGATTCTGGCTCGCTGACAAGACGACTAAGGTGAGCGAGCTTCAACAAAGGCTCCTTTCTGAACACAACATCGATTGCTCACCGCTTATTGCGCAGAGCTACGACTCGGCGTCTATCTTGTGCAAGGCGCTTTTCAGGGGCGCGTTCTATCGGCAGGACCTTCGCGACGAGGTGTCTTGGCTCAAGTTCCGCGGCGTGCTCGGCAGCTACGGCTTCACAGCAAGCGGGCAGGCCGCTCGGCCTCTTAACGTCCTGACCATCGCAAACGGCCAGATAGTCAAGGTCTGCGACATCGAGGTTGAATGAGGACGTGAGGTTTGGGGCATTGACTTAAAGGTATTCCAACTTTAAAGAATCTATATTCGGAATGTTCTGAAGAACCAGTGCCGCACCTGTTGGCGGCAGCGAATTGCACCAATACAGACCGAGGAGCAATGCTAAGATGGTGATCAAACTCATAGAGCTTATCAAGCTAGCTGGTGTAGAGCTTGGTGACTTCAAGATAAACTGTGCGACCCGCTGGATCGACTGTCCTACCCGCTGGAGCTCATATCCACATAAGGCGTTTTTCGACGGCTGTTTCAAACAGTGGCAGGAGGAAGGCCATACTAGGAATAACTTCAAGTGCAAGCAGGTCCTCTCCCTGATCCACATCAGGCAGGATCAGTGGCTGTTTGCAGGCGTTTACGCCGTAAACGGGTTCGCTCCCAAACAGGAGAAGTACGACACAGAGAAAATCGGCGGGCTTGCCCACCTGACGGGGAGGGTAATAGTCCGCTTCAAGAGGCCCGGTCGCCAGGCATATATACATGGACAGAAATACGGGAACGACCTCATTGTCGAGGCAATTCCCGAGAAGCGGATGACGATTGGCGACTTCCCCGGCTTCAATTGAGTGTTGCTCTCCTTCAGAATGCTGAGAACCATCGTGCGAGAGGCTAACCCATCTTGGCGAACAGCCCTTGCCAACGTTGCCGGAGTTTACCTGATCACCGACAGATCGGACGGCAGACACTACGTGGGGAGTGCATACGGGGGCGAGGGTATATGGCAACGCTGGATGTCCTACGCCAAGGACGGACACGGCGGGAGCGTTGAACTTCGTAATCTCCTTCGAGAGCGTGGCGAGAACCATGCACAGAACTTCCAGTTCTCGCTTCTCGAGGTCTGCGATCTTCACTCGAGCAACGATTACGTTATCGCCAGAGAGACCTACTGGAAGCAAGTCCTAATGTCGCGGGAGTTCGGTCTGAACAAAAACTGAGGGGGACCGGTGAGGACAACGACTGGGAACTCGTTCAGCGCGTGCTTGATGAGATAATCTTGCATTCAGAATGCATAATTGCGCTAGTAACGTCAACCCTCTATCCGGAACCCAAGCCCTTCTCCACCGTTTCCCCAATCCGGCACATCCCCGCGGTTGACCGCTGCTTGAGGCGGATGCTATACTTTCTGGCCTTATGGATGAGCTGGTTGGGATCATATCCGAAGTAAAGAACTTCCTGCGATTGCAGGCAAAATTGGGCGTGAAGACATATCCTAAAGAGGTTTTGGCAATGCTGCCACGGGGGAAAAGATCGCTTGAAGAGCTTGAACAGGAGGCTTTTAACTGCACGCGTTGCCGGCTGAGCGAAACGAGAAACAAGGTAGTTTTCGGGGCGGGAAACCCGAAGGCTGACCTCCTGCTCGTGGGCGAGGCGCCGGGCGCAGAGGAGGACAGGCAGGGCATCCCGTTCGTTGGTCGGGCAGGAGTGCTTCTGACGAAGATTCTCAAATCGATCGACTTCGAGCGAGATGAGGTTTACATAGCGAACGTTCTGAAGTGCCGGCCGCCGGGAAATCGAGACCCGCTTGCAGATGAGGTCGAGGCGTGCGAGCCATATCTGGTTGAGCAGATTGCAGCGATCAGGCCGAAAGTCATCTGTGCGCTAGGTGCATTCGCCGTGAGAACGCTTCTGAAGCTTGGTCCCAGCACGTCGATCGGTTCACTGCGAGGGATTGTTCACGACTATCAAGGCGTGCCGCTGATCGCAACTTACCATCCCGCCTACCTTCTGCGTTCACCCAACAAGAAGCGGGACACGTGGGAGGATGTGAAGTTCCTGCGTCGGCTTTATGATAGCCTGAGAGAGGAGGGCTAGATATGACTGAGCAACAGGCACTTACGGATTTTCAGAAACAAATAATGGAAAAAATCGCAAAGAAGGTCGTTAGGTGGCACGCGACCGTTCCTGCGATATTAATGCTTGAACCGATGAAGCCGCTGAACTTTGTGGGGAGCCAATTCTTAGTGGCAATTGGACCCTTTGCGGACGTGTTGTTCAATCCTGAGGAGTACGAGCAGTTCGCTCTTGCAATGGAGAGGCGGGACAGCGTGGAATATCTCTTGCAGCGGATCGAGATGCTTGACGCCGAGTCAAGGAATGCAGAGAAAGCAGCACGGAGTCGCGCAAAGGAGCTTCGGAGGAAGAGTCGCGCGGAGCGCCGAGCCAAGAGGCTTGAAACCAAGTCTCCTGATTAAGTGTAATTGACTAGCTCCTTTCTGGTTGTATAATCCCCACCTCCAGGTTTTTTCATAAAAGGATGAGATATGACTGAAATTGTGCCAGAGGAAGTGCGGTCGATTTTGGCTACCGACTGCGGTAGCACGACGACGAAAGCTATACTTATAGAGAAACGTGACGGAGAGTATCGACTGATCGTTCGTGGGGAGGCGCCAA
>CAZKNE010000108.1:0-6841 GCA_964554005.1 uncultured bacterium
TAGTGAAGATGCGCCTGGCCGAATTCGGACGCGATCCTGTCGGTGAGGTCTCGCACGTAAAGGAGCTCACCCACAACGCATATATAGGGCACAAGTATCTCGACGTGCATCTGTTTGTCTTCAGACTGGACCTTCTGCATGGCGGCGAGTATTGCCCTAATCTCTATTTCGTAAATCTGCGGGAGAGTCGTCGCCAGCCGCACGCCCCGCCTGCCCAGGATCGGGTTATAGTCCTCCTGCTGTCTCTTTTGTTTTCTGATCATTCTCACCATTCTCTCGATCTGGCGGCTGCTCAGACCCACATCTTTGGCCTCTGGCGCCTCGTTGCTTCTTGCACTCAGGATATACTTGGCGAGGTTGATGACATCGAACCGCTCCTTGGGGAAATACTCATACATCGTGTGCTTGCAGAGTCTGATCGCGATGTAGTTCTCATCAATAGTCCGAAATACACGCAGGAAATCCCTCTCCAGCAACGAGTGTAGCCGCTTGCGGGTTCGTGGCTCGTCTGGCGTGCCTACGCTGAGCACAAAGTCGCATAGCGCGAAGTTGGCCGATTTCTTGAAGAAAAGGACATCAGTTCGGAAGTTGGCCACGCCGTCCGCACCGAGCCTCTTGGCCGTTGCATAGGTCTCATAATCCTCCACCTGGGCATAGACCTTTATGTCGCTGTGCCTAGCGACAAGCTCGCAGAAGCGCTCTGCCAGCGGGTCCTTGATGCCAGAAATGCGGATCTCCATCTGGTCCTCGTAGATAAGCCCGTGGTGAGCGTCTATTGAGACAATATCGCCCTGTTGCAGGACCCCAGGCCGTATCCCATTGCCTCCATACTTGATGGTGCGGGCGACGGGGTCGATCTCGAGCCCTGCCTTGACAATGCTTGGCCTGCCAAGATAGCGTGCGTTCAGCGTTGCATGCGAGAGCACATTCCTCTGCGAGGAGATGATCCCATCCGCAGCCTCCACGGCAGCCATGTCTGATAGAAGTAATCGAGCACAGCAGAAAATGGCCGGCTCGTTCTTGGACTTGAACTGCCTAATCTCGTCAATGTCGAAGCAAGCTCTGCCGGTCGCGTAACCCGGCACGAGCGGGCTGCCCTCGCCGATCAACTTCATCGAGCCCGGACGCGTGCAGGTTACGGTGGCCGAGAGAACCTGCTCGAGCTGCCTCGGGTCTGTTCTGGCGATGACGTCAGGATCGGATGCGATGCCCTCCTCAATCATGTCCAGCTGTGCCCGCAGGAAAGCAGCAGGCGCCATCTTGGCCGGCCTTGCCTGAAGAAGATAGAGCTTCCCAGATTCAATCGTGAACTCAATATCCTGAACGTAGCCAGATATGCTCTCCAGCTTCCGGGCGATCTCGGCGAGCCTCTGGCAGATGTCAGGATAGGCCGAATGGATGTCCTTCACCGCGGCCGCCTCGCCCAGGTCCCTAACGACGTCGTCCCCCTGTGATTGCACGATAATCTGCCCGAAGAGTCGTGTTTTCCCAGGCGACTCAACAGGCTTGCCGGTAGAGGGATTCCTGCTGAACACGACGCCGCTGCCGGACCTGGCATCGAGGTTTCCAAACACCATTCGCTGAATGGTTACCGCGGTCTTGACAGGCTCCTGAATGTAGTTAGTGCACATGAACTCGCGCACCTCCTCGGTCCTTGCCGACAGCATCACTGCTATCACGGACCTGCGCAGCGCAAGCCAGGGGTCATCAGGCACTGGGCAAATTGCTAGGTATTTATCGATCGCTTTTGCCAAAGCATCAGGTCTGTTGCGGCCCTGATCCCCAAGTATGTCCCTGAACTGTCTTCTCTTGATCCGTGAAACCGCGCTGCCGTAGCCCTCGATGAACCTTCGGAAGCAGTCAAGCAGGAATCTCTGCCTTCCGTCCACCTCAGCCAGCTGGCCAAACATCTTCCTCGTGAGGCCCACGTTGCAGATGGTTTCCATAAGCCCGGGCAGCGAGACCGTCCCGCCTGACCTCACCGAGACAAGCAACGGGCGCCCGACCTCTCCAAATCGCCGGTTGCTCTTCTTCTCGATCCAATGGACGCCTCTTTCGATACCGTCCCACAGATTATCGGGCAGCAACAGTCGCTCCATCACGGCGCTGGGAGGCAGGTTTGATGAATCGACTTCCGAGAGCACCCCGGCGTTCAATCTGTTGAACTCGTCGGTTACCGAAGTGGGGATGACGAAACCGGCTGGGCACGGCATCCCAAGCTCGCATAGATGCACGAGGCCAGCCGCCTTCGCGCCCAGGGTAGCGATGCGCCGTTGCTCGTAGCCCTCCAGGTAACCCTCGGGCATACCCTGATAGAATCTCACAAGATCGAAGTCGCCCATTCCGCCCACGATTGGCCTGTAAGGCCCTCGTCTCGTCCGCAAAACCATCTCAAGCGCTTATCACCTTTGTGCGCCTCGATGATCAAAACAGAGCTTGACCCGATGGTCAACCACCTTGCACCCAAGCAACCTCGGATGCGGCCCGAGAGCGCCCCGGCGCGAGGCCAACATTCGGCGCCTCGCGATATGTGCTTGACGGCGGCATCTGTGTCTGCTAAGCCTGTCGGCTATGGATCCGGTTTCACATGTTGTCTGGGGAATTGTAGTAACGAATCTATTGCCGGGGCCTGATGCGACGTTGCCCAGGGTTGTGATCGCATCTGCTGCGGCCGTCGTGCCGGACCTGGATTTCGTTACTAAATATCTTAAAAATATCTACTTTTTGAAATATCACCACAGTGTCACGCACTCACTAGTAGGCCTAGCGGCCGCCAGTTTCGTTATCGCATGGCTGGCAACTCTGATCTTTTCCGGCATCGGTTTCTGGGAAAGCTATCTGGTCGCACTCGTGGCCGGGGTGAGCCACTGTCTCCTTGACCTCATCATGCATGGCACCGGGGTAATGGTGTTCTGGCCCTTCTCGACGCGGATGCTGACCGGCAGCCTTCTGTTGGGATTGAACCCCAAGACCTCCCACGCAAGATGTCATGAAAAGTCGCTCCGGGTCTGCACAGTCTGTCAGTTTCACAGCGCCATCAGGACCCACATGATGCGGCTGGGCGTTCTGGCGGCCCTTGCCTCGACATTTGCCGGCCCGCTGAGGTTCGGCCTTGCGCTCGCAGGCACCATAATTGGCTTTCTCTATCTGTGCCTGTGCTACTTGCAGAAGAGAAAGGTGAGGCGCATAGCGGCGGAGATTGTCCCAGCAGCGGCCGACGTCCGGGCATTCCCGGCTGACTTCTCACCCTTTGAATGGATCGCTGTATGCGCCGTGCCTGATGGGTTCCGGCTGCTTTGGCTCAACTCACGTGTCGGAAAGCTGCAGGCCAGCCGGACATTCCCGAAGTCCGCATCCTCGCCCGCCATCGAGAAATCTAAGTCAACGAAGACCGTTCGGGACTTCCTTTCAGCCTGCATTGTTCCGTGGGTTTTTGCGATTGATGACGGGGATATTGTCCGTGTTCAGTGGCAGGACCTGAGCTACGCTCTCAGCGACTCGATTGATATCTACGCGGCGCGGGTCACGATGCGGCGTGATCTGTCGGTCATTGACGAGGACTTCCGCGAGCGCTGGCCAGATGCTTGGCGAGCACGGCGTCAATCTGGTGCGGGTTAGTCGGGAGCGATTCTTGGGTCAGTTGAGCCTAAGCTCCGGCCAGCAGCGCACGATACTGCCGCTCTTACCCTTGACGCGGAGGTTTAAGTATAGTCCTTCGAGGTATGTGCCGTCTCCGGTCGGGATGTGCGGCCAGGGCACGCTCTTCAGGCCTTCGCTGTCCGTCGCTATCACCTCAACCAGATAGAGCCCCGTGGCGACGCCCGACAGATTGTCGAACTGAACTTTCGTTGACCACTCATAAGACTCGATGCCCCCCGAAGCCGCGGCCATCCGCACCATAGGGAAGACAAGAGCAGTTCCGGGGATTCTCGCACTGCAAGATGCGATCGCACCCGGGTCGCCCGGGTTATCGCCGTCAAACACGTAGGCTCTTACAACGAAACTGCCGCTCTCATCCGCAAACATCGCGTTCTGTGAGATGCCGGCCCCAAACACTATTGGGTGCCTCGCTCCGTCAGCGATGAGGCTGCTTACTGGGCCGGGCTCTGTTCCCGGCGCCGTCAGTTGAGCTGTGAAGATGCCGTCGCCAGCCGTGGGATCATCTCCCTCGCCGCGGTCGTTCAATGAGACCGACAGGTCGATGTCTGAGTAAAAGACCTTGATGGTCTCTATGAAGGATGGGCCGTATGGCAGCGCCACGACGGTGATGTTGCCCGTGATGCTGCTGTCGGGGTTGACCTTGAGATATGAGTCCAGCGTACCGGCGACCTTGAATGACGGATATTGCGCTGGTGCGATCTCGATGACGTTCACGTAGTCAGAGACCGTAGTCTTCTCGATGATTATCGTGGTTGGATTCTGCGCGTCAACGCCGTAGGTAAGCGGCCTTTCGGGGCAGGATATGTCGAGAGTGTGGAAGTCGCCCTGGGGGAATGTGCTCACCTCCCAGACCTCGGGCGGGACAGTCGTGTCGTAATTCAGTTCAGGCGAGGCGAGGTCTATCTTGAGCCAGGCAGACATCGTGTTTGGATTCGTCGATTCGTCTGTCGTTACATGGGTCAGTCCGGGCACACTGCGATAGCTGCTGCCAATCGCAAGCGGGAAGTCAGTCATTTCCCAGTCCGAGATCAGTATCTCTCCCTGACGCTCCGGGTCCGCCGTAGGCACGTGCAGCATTAGAGCGATCTCCTGCTTGCCGGCTGCAACGTCCGAACGCTCGGGCTTTGGCTGGTAGCCGATCGCAAGCGACATCTCGTCAGGTGCCCTGTCATAAAGAGTAACCCCAATCGATGTCGGATCGAGGCGCGATAGCGTCTTATCGAAGATGCTGGCGACCATCTGAAACGTGTAATATGCCTCCCTGGGGAGCTCCGGCAACATGTAGGGCCTGTCGGGGGTGAGAGTGCAGCCGGAGTTCGTGTGCGTTCTATTGATTAGGCCGTAGTCCGCGCCCGTGGCCCCCGCATCACCCTCTTGCAGCTGCCAGTGCGTAACGTGCACGTTGGCGTAATAGCAGGTCATGTTCGATCGGGAGAGGTACTTGGCCATTCTCACGAAGCCGCGCATCTGGTCTTCGCATGGGTCATTGTAGTGGAACGGAGCGCAGTCCTCCGTATCGTAGAGCTCTATCGAGCCCGGCTCCTGACCGGTTACCGCCCCGATTCTCGCCCTGAGGTCGCCCACTTGCTCCAAGAAGCTCTGGGTCGGCGCCCCCAGGCTCGCGTAGTGAGTGAACATCGAGCACAGCCCGTAGTTGTCATCGTCCGGCGCGTATTGATGAGGCGAGGGGACCTCAAGCTCGGGCGCCCCGAGATACCGTTCCGCAGCCGAACGCCAGACGCCAGAACGGAACCCGTGGAAACCATAGCCATCGATGTTCGTCCTGAAAAAGTCCTGCGTTGCACCTAGCGCCGCCATCTGCTGGACGACCGCCTCAATGTAAGGCACGTCGCAGCCGCAAGTTGCGCCGAACAACAACTTGGCGTTAGGTGTGAGTCGCTTCATAAGAGGAGCCGCGGAAAGAAGCATCTCGGCGTAGAGCCTTGTCATCTTCCTCCAGTCCTCCTCGCCTGCATAAGGCGGATACGGTCTCCAGAACTCCGACTTGCAAAGGCAGCTCTGTCCGTTGGAACTGCCGCTGGGGACCCAGTTTTCCTCCTCCCAGACCATCCATCCGTCCACATCCTGGCCGTAGTATTCCGCGACCTTCTTGCAGTATTCGAGGAATCTCGCAAGCCATTCCGCGCAGATGTAGGTCGTCTCGATATGGCCTATGTCGGGGTCCTCGTCGTCGTAAGAGGTCCTGCCGCCAGGGTCGTCGGCCGAGCGGACGTAGAAGCACCATCTCTGCTCACCATCGCACGAGCTCGGCCTGTCCGGAGTGTAAAGCCAGCCCGGATAGAACAGCGGATTGCTGAACGACAGCGTAACCATTGTCTTGATCCCACGGTTATGGCATTCCTTGAATGCCTCGAGCGTCTCGTTGTCAACGTCAGAAAAGACCGGCTGCCCCAACACGTCAGTTTGGCCCTGCATCGCTGCCCACGAAAGCGGAGTGTCCCAGTGGGAGACGATGAACCACGTGGCGCCAAGCTCGAATGCCCGGTCTCGCAATATGCGGCCATACCGGGACTCGGAGCCCTCGTACGGGAAGGATAGCGCCACCCCAAAATGGTTCTCGGAACCCTCGCCCGAGGCGCGGAGCCTGAAATGCCTCGCCCAAGATAGGCCGCTCGGGAATAAAGCCAGAAACGTGACCAAGAGAGTTAAGATAATGGGGAATATCTTCCTCATGCTAGCTACCTCCTTATTATGGAGACTACCCGTTAGATATTGAGGCTCTCCATTCCGATCCATGCTTTACGAAGCTTTGCAGGTCCACTTCAGGACGCGCCGCCATGTCCAGCGAGAGCTGGAACAATCATCATCCTATACGGCGAGGCGAGTCGTTTCAACTGATTGGCCGCCGGGCGCTTGCGGGCGCTTCTTCAGGTGCTTGACTTGCGGATTGGAGCTGAATAGCCTGTTTCTATAAAGGTCTCAATTCATTGTTCACGAGGCAGGTGAAGCGATGAGCAAGTATCTTGGCTTTATGAGGCGCACCGCGGTAAACCTGTTGCTGGCAATGGTGGCCCTCGTTGTGGCGCTGTTGTTTGCAGAGGGTGTTCTGTATATTGTATCGGGGCCGACTGGTCCGCAGAAGACAACGCAGTTTTATCAATGTGATTCCCGGCTAGGGTGGAGCAAGATTCCTGGCAAAGAGGGTTGGTTCGTTTGCCCT
>CAZKNE010000109.1:0-6828 GCA_964554005.1 uncultured bacterium
CGTTTAGTGTCATCGACCATTTCCAATACCTCATGCGTGAACCGTGCATCTTTGCAGAAGTAGGCAATGTTCAGTTGCAGAACTTCTCCAAGAGCATAGTTTGGCGCCCAGTCCTGTGTCAAGCACGAGGCTTTCAAAGTTTCTAGACGCATCGAGACAGCAGGTCTCCCCAAGTCAGTCTGATTCTTTTGAGGCAGATAATCAAGTTGAGCCTTGCTCTCACGGAGCTCTATAGTATATTTAGTATCATTCAGCATCCCGACAGCGTGCGATATAACTTTGCTGCAAAAGGAACAAGAAACTTGCCGATACAGGATTGTGACGGACCGATTGATGTCATGCTGGTCTATCCGGTGATGCCCCGGGCGCACCAGCTTAACTTGCCTTATGGCAATGAGGTCCCGCTGTCTGTGGCCACGATCGCGGCCTACCTCGAACAGCGGGGCATCAAGACCGAGATACTCGATATGGACCTACACCGGGAGCCATATCGGCTGCTGAGGCGGTTGTGTGTGAAGCTAAGGCCAAAGGTTGTTGGCTTCACGGCGCTGACTGCCCACATCTACGATGCGCACAAGGCTGCGACGCAGGTCAAAGAGGTTGACCCGCAGGTCGTAACCGTTGTGGGCGGCATACATGTGTCTGCTGTGCCCAAGGACACGCTGCGTCGCTTCCCGATGTTCGATTACGGTGTGTTGGGCGAGGGTGAGGTGACATTTTTCAACTTTGTCCAGCACATCTTCGAGGGTTCCTCGCCGCGGAACGAACGGGGCCTTGTTTATAGGGAGGATGGCCAGCCGGTCGTGAATCCCGGAAGAGGTCAGATTCAGGACCTCGACTCGCTGCCGTTCGCGGCAAGGGAGAAGCTGGAGCACGACAGATACGTGGGCTCCCCGTCCAATTATCTCAGGCTGCCAACGACGTGCATCGCTACCACGCGGGGATGTCCCTATAACTGCACTTTTTGCTCGAAAAGCGTCTATGGAAGACACTCCCTGCGGACCATGTCCCCCGAAAGGGCTGTTGCGGAGCTCGAGCACTGCGTAAAAACGCTCCACATCCGCAATTTCAAGGTGGTGGATGACACAATGACGATTAATAAGAAGTGGGTCATGGCGTTCTGTGAACTTCTACTCAAGAAGGGCATAAACTTGAGTTGGAACGCTAGTTCTCGCGTGGACGCGGCCGATATGGAGATGCTGAAGTTAATGAAGCGAGCGGGCTGCTTTCAGATCAAATGGGGTCCGGAGTGCGGCACCGAGAAGTCGCTCAAGAAGATAAAGAAAGGCATCACGCTTGAGCAATCTGCCCAGGCAATGGAGATGTGCCGTAAGGCCAGGATCGAGAGCAACGCCAGCTTCATGATCGGCATTTCTGGCGAGACGCTCGAAGACATCGAGGCGACGATAGATTTCGCGTGCAAGATATCACCCGACGTGGCGACGTTCGCGATTATGAAGCCGTTTCCCGGCAGCGAGATTTTTGAGGAGGGCTTGGCTGAGGGTAGGATCATTCACACTGTTTGGGATGAGTATCTTCATCAGGGGCTCGCCCTGATGAAGCACGACGTGCTCACTGATGAGCAGCTTGAACGTCTGTTCAGGCGATGCTACAACCGCTTCTACTTCAGGCCGAGATACTGGGCAAAGCGAGTCAAGTGGTTTTTCAAGCAGCCTATCCGCGAGACCAAGATCATCACCGAGAACGCCTGGATGCTGATCACTAAGAGATAGGCAACCCGTGGTTGAGAGGGCCTCATCATGAAAGTGAGTAGCCTGAAGCGCTCAGTCTGCCTCGGCGCGTTTGGCCAGGTTGGAGGCGTCATAGGCGGATTCTTGTGCGTGGTCATCCTGTCCCTCGTCTCATCTCGGGATTTCTTCGATTCGCCGATCAGAGTTGCCGTTTTCACTACCTCTTGCGGCCTCATCGGGGCGATAGCCGCGTTCTCTGCGTCGTTCTCGCTCGGAGTCTCCAAAAGCCGACTGGTCTCCATTCCGGTCGCCCTGGGCGTTGTGATTGGTCTGTGCATTGGTTTCAAGCTCATCCTTTCTCCGGCCGGCGATGATTCACCCATTGGCAAACTCTTCTCGCTCGTTACGATTGTGTTCGCGCTCTGTCAGCTTGCGCTCGGTCCAAAACCTGCCTCCCCGAGGGATTCCCTGCGAGTTAATGGTCCAAGAGCCCAGAAAACCCCAACCAAACCCTCTTACAAGCTATCCCTTTTGAGAGTGCTAAGAACAGGCTTGACGACCGCCCTTGCGACTCTTGTAGTCCTTCTGGCCGTGCTGCTTCGATTACCTCTTCTGAACCTGTTTGAGATTGACGGCTGGGGCGTTTTTCTCTACACGGTTTTCGGCCTCTTTCTCGGTGGCGCAGCATCGTTGAGCAACGCGTTGTGCCCTGGCACATGAGGCAAAAGCCGGTGCCCCAGACCATTTGCGCTGAGCTCGAGGCCGTGGCTGTGTTCGCGCCGATCTGTGCAGCAGCCTCCCCTGTATCTGTGCGACATGGACTTCCAGGCCCCAAGGGGCCTGCGCTATCTAATAGGGGGCAGTTGTGAGATTCTGGACACTTGGGACTTCCGCCGCTGTTGCCACGCCGGATAGAGACAATCTGTCGTTACTTGTCAGGTCTCAGAATGAGCTCTTCCTGATCGAATGCAGCGGCAGCCCCGTCAAGAGGTTGCTCAGAGTGAACTGCGACTTAAAGGACCTGAACCTGCTCGTCATCACACATAGGCATCCGGACCATATCTACGGCCTCCCGTCGCTCGTTCATGCCCTAAAGATCAGGGGAGGCGGCCATCTCCCCATGCCGATCTTCGCGCCGCCTGAGACAGTCGAGGTCGCCAACAAGCTACTCCTGTCTTTCTGGGAGAGGGCTTCTCTGTCCGAGTTAATCTCACTCATTCCGGTCCCGCTTGAGGAAAACCACTTGCTTTTCGAGGCTCGTAGTGTTCAGATTTTCACGAGTCCAGTTGAGCATGGGCCGGAGACCTTAGCTGTGAAGCTCGTGGAGAAAAAGACCGGCGCTAGTATGGTGTATTCTTCGGACACGATGCTATGTGAGAGCGTTGTCCGTCTAGCAGCGGGTGCGGATGACCTCTTGCACGACAGCACGTTCTGTGTTGCGGCCAAAGGGAATGGCCAGCTTTTCGGCCATTCAACCGCCAAACAGGCGGGCATCGTGGCGAGACGGGCCGGTGTCAAGCGGCTGATTCTAGTTCATTTTTCGGATGCAGCCGCCGATGGCAGCGAATGTGTAGCACAGGCCTCGCTCGAGTTCGCCGGGCGGATAGTTGCTGCGCGGGACTTTCAGGAGTTCACGTGTGGGTAGTCAAGAGGGCGGTCATTGGTTATTGGGGAACTGGAGTAACGGGAGGTTGATTTGAAGGTTTTTCTCGGGAACTCGCCGTGGCGAAAGACGGGCTTCTACGGCGTCAGAGCTGGCTCTAGATGGCCGCATTTCGAGCGGTCCGATACGGATTACATGCCGTTCCCCTTCTTTTTGGCATACGCCGCGGCTGTGCTGGAGCAGGAAAAGCACGACGTGCTGCTCGTTGACGGCATCGCTGAGGGGATCGAAGACGACGAGTTTCTCAGTCGCGTGCAGAGGTTTGCGCCTGACGTTGTCGTCCTTGAGGTCTCGACCATCTCCATTGATGTTGACCTGGCCTGCGCCAGAAACGTTCGCAGCCTGTGCCCCAATGCCAAAATCGTCTTCTGTGGCCTTCACACGGAGATGTTCGCTCCCGACTTCCTCAAGCGGCACCCCGAGGTCGATCTGGTCATGAAGGGTGAGTATGAATACACCCTCCGCGATCTCGTATCAGCGCTCGCAAATGGCCGATCGCTTAGCGGCACGGCGGGTATTCTGTTCCGTTCCAAGGGCAAGGTGGTCTTCACGGGTGATAGGCCACTGATTGAGAACTTTGACGAGCTGCCCTGGCCGGCGAGACATTTTCTGCCGATGGACGAATACTGCGACACGCCGGGCGAGATACCCAGGCCAAGCGTCCAGATGTGGGCCTCAAGAGGCTGCCCCTATGGGTGCGTCTATTGCGCATGGCCGCAGATAATGTATGGCAGCAAGAAATACCGAACCCGCGATCCCATCAAAGTAGTTGACGAGATGGAATACCTCGTCAAGGAGATGGGCTTCAAGTCAGTCTATTTCGATGATGACACGTTCAACATTGGCAAGCAGCGAATACTGAAAATATGCTCGGAGATCCGCAGAAGGCGCCTCAAGGTGCCGTGGGCTGTCATGGCCAGGGCCGACACGATGGACCGGGAGATGCTTGTGGCTCTTGAGAAGGCAGGACTCGAGGGGCTCAAGTTTGGCGTCGAGAACGCCACGCAGGAGATCGTTAACCGTGCTGGCAAGGCGCTTGACCTGGAGAAGGTCAAGGAGATGGTCCATCTAACTAAGGGCATGGGGATATGGGTTCACCTGACCTTCATGTTCGGCCTTTACGGCGAGACCAAAGAGACGATGGACAAGACTATTGAGCTTGCGCTTTCTCTCAGCCCGGACTCGCTTCAGTTCTCTATCGCAACCCCGTGGCCGGGCAGCAAGTTCTTCAAGCAGCTTGAGAGCGACGGCCATCTTCTCTCACGCAATTACGCTGAGTATGATGGATACAACGTTGCTGTCATCAAGACCGATAAGCTCGGAAAGGATGACCTCGAGGCGGCGCTCAAGAAGGCCAACAGGCTCTGGGACGAGCATGTCTGCTCCCGAAGGGAGGCATTCAGCAAGTTCGGCAATCGCGTTAAGAGACACATCACTCATCCGAGGCTCTTCTGGAAGAAATGCAATCGTAGGATGAGAAGGTATCGGGAGCAGCGAGCCGCCAGCTGAAACACGGCCGAGCTCGCGGCAAAATGATGTTCTGCGAATACATCGGAATAAGCAGCCAGTGAGAAAAGCGGACTGTCACCTGTTCGTGCCGATCGTCTTGAGTGGAGGTAGGTTCGCTTGAGGGTTTTTCTTGGGAACTCCCCCTGGTATAAGGACGGCTATTTCGGTGTTCGGGCCGGCTCAAGGTGGCCGCATTTCCAGCCCTCTGACAGTCAATACATGCCGTTCCCGTTCTTCTTGGCTTATGCCGCGGCACTCCTAGAGCGCCAGGAGGGCGTCGATGTGCTGTTGGTGGATGGCGTAGCCGAGAAGATGACTGACGATGAGTTCCTGGGCCGAGTCCAGGAGTTTCACCCAGACCTCGTCGTCCTCGAGGTCTCCACAATATCTATCGATGTTGACCTCGCCTGCGCAAGAAACGTTCGTAATCTTTGCCCTGACGCCAAGATAGCCTTCTGCGGCCTTCATACATACATGTTCGAGCGAGAGTTTCTCGAGCAGCATGACTTCGTGGACTTCGTGATGAAGGGCGAATACGAATACACGTTGTGCGATCTTGTGGGCGCTCTCAGCTCAGCACTATCACTCTCCAGCATTCCTGGCTTACTCTATCGCTCCGATGAAGATGTTGTCTTCACTGGCGACAGGCCACTTGTGCAGGACATAGACGAGATGCCCTGGCCGGCGAGGCATTTTCTGCCGATGGATGTCTATTGCGACACCCCCGGCGAGATACCCAGGCCGAGCGTGCAGATGTGGGCCTCAAGGGGCTGTCCCTACAAGTGCGTCTATTGCGCATGGCCACAGATAATGTATGGCAGCAACACGTATCGAGCGAGAGACCCAGTCGCAATAGTCGATGAGATGGAATACCTCGTCAAGGAGATGGGCTTCAAATCAATCTACTTCGATGATGACACCTTCAACATCGGCAAGCAGCGGATACTGAGCATGTGCTCCGAGATCGACCGGCGGTGCCTCAAGGTGCCCTGGGCTATCATGGCCAGAGCCGACACCATGGACCGGGAGCTGCTCGCTGCACTCAAGAGGGCGGGCCTGCGCGGTCTCAAATACGGTGTGGAGTCCGGCTCGCAGGAGATACTCGATCGCTGCGGCAAGGCGCTCGATCTTGAGAAGGTCAAGCAGGTCGTCAAACTCACCAAGCAGATGAACATCTGGGTCCACCTGACGTTCATGTTCGGCCTGCCCGGAGAGACCCAGGAGACCATGGAGAAGACGATCGCACTCGCACTCTCCCTCGATCCCGATTCGCTTCAGTTCTCTATCGCGACGCCCTGGCCAGGCACCGCCTTCTACAAGGATTTGGAGAAGAAGGGCTTTCTCGTCTCTCGTGATTTCTCCAAATACGACGGTGCTAAGATGGCCGTAATCAGGACTGAGGCGCTCTCCACGGCTGACCTAGAGGAAGGGCTTCGAAGCGCTCGGGAACGATATGTAAGCATCGGCAGTCGCATCAAACGGCACATCGCCCACCCGCGCTTCTTTTTCAGGAAGGTTCATCGACGCATCAAACGCTGGCAGGACGCCCAGTCCAGCGCACCGAGCAGAGGTCCCGCCTGAACGCCCCAAGCGAGCTGTGCAACGTGCTATGGCGCTACCATGCATGCGCACCCCTTGCTATGCCATTCTGACTTCAGAGCAGGCGAATCAACCCGCCCTTGTAATGCCAACCGCCGTCAGCGAAACCCCTACCCCGGATAATTCAGAAAATCTGTGTCAGGGATAGGCAATATGGTGTAGGGCGGGCTTTCAGCCTGCCTTGTGTATTCACAATGTTGTCGCCGCTTCACACCCTCTTATTTGACAGCCTCCTTAGAGCGTGCCATGCACCTGCAAGCCTGACATCTGTCAATTGTCCCGGTTACATCAGCGTCCAGTGCGCCTCGGCCACGTTGCTCGCAAGGTTGAATGTCCCGTGATAGAAGAACGCCGCTAGGAACCTGT
>CAZKNE010000110.1:0-1730 GCA_964554005.1 uncultured bacterium
CCATAAATGTAACGGGTTGCTGTGCCCGTGACAGCGACACTCGCACCAAGAATCGTGCCGAGGCCCTGAAACGCCTCAGGCTCTCGCGGGGACTCCCAGGGTGAGTGCATCGCCTCCTCCCATTTTGAGATGACCTCGTGCGGGCCAATTACGGCCGGCCATCGGGAATTAAGAGCGCCGGCCAGCCGTTCGCCAGCGAGCCATGCGAAATCCTCGGGAACATCCCCTGTCCAACAAAACGGCAGCACCGCAATCGTTGCCGGCGAGGCACTTGGGACTGGCGAACGCTCTCCGTAGTAACTGGGCTCGCAAAAAATGCTCGACCTCGGGCCGCATCCCGCCAGCGCTACTGCTAAAAGCAGAACAAGCAGCAGCGGTGCGTTAGTGCTTTTCTCCTTTGCCATTGCTGCCCGCCTCTGGGCGACTCCTTGGGCGTATGCGCTTCTCGATCTCCTGAACAAAAGTGTCCCACTCCCGACACTGCGGGCAGCGCCAGTGAATCTGAGTGTCCTTGAACCCACACTTGCCGCAGTAATAATAGACCGATTGCAGTTCGGGCAGCGAGCTGAGCTTCTGAAGCACTCCCAACGCTTCCTCAGGTTTCCCCTCCTTCAAATAGAGCTTCGAGAGCCTTTGATAGCCGACGGTCGATGTGCTAGAAAGCTCAAGTATCCTCTCGTATTCCTCCTTGGCCTTGCTCAACTGCCCGGTGTCAAAGTAATAATCGCCGAGCGAAAGACGCGTGTTGATATCATCAGGGCTTTTGGCGAGAACTTTCTCGTAAACGCTCTTGATGTTCCGGACTGTGTCCTGCTTGAGATATACCTGCCGGAGCCGGTCAAACAGAAGAAACGCTAGGTGGGGGAAGTTATCGACGGCCTCCTCCCAAACGTGCTCAGCCTTCTTGAAATCGCCCTGAGCAAGGTAAACATCCCCCAAATACATCGGCACCGAGACACACGTCGGGTCTGTCTGTTTAGCCTTGTGCAACAGCGAAATGGCCTCCTTGGGTCGCTTGTTTCGCATCGCCTCCTCAAGCGCTACCTCGGTCAGCAGATATGCCAGCAGGCGCGAGCTCTTCTTCTTGGTTCTCTTGTCAAGCTCCAGCTGGCACTCATAGGCCGCCTTCCAGTCCCGCATCTCCTCGTGAACCCGCTCGAGACTCTCGTAGCTCTGGACGTGGTTCGGGTCCTCTTTGATCGCCTTATTGAAAGCCGCCTCGGCCCTCTCCAAGAGACCGCCGCGAACGTAGTCCAGCCCCAGACTGTAAAGCGCACGGACCCGCGATTGCAGGGGCAGATTAGGCCGTATCGAAACGCTCTCGTGGATCCGGATCGACCGGTCAATGTTGCCCTGCTCACGGTGAAGATTGCCCAGGCTGATATAAGCAGCGACATCGTCCGTGTTCCTCGCGGTAGCGTCGGCAAGCTCCTTGATGGCCTTGTCTCGCTGATCATAAATCAGAAAGTCCAGGCCCCTAAGATAAGAGACCTCGGACGAAGGCTCCGTTGCCGCCTGACGACTACGACGCCTGACGATGAATACGACAATTGCAATCGCCACCAGCGCCGCGACTACATAGGAAAACACTGCCCATCCAGAGCCCATTAGCCCAAACTCCCAAGCAAAGCTCTCATGGCATCATCCGATAACGCTGAACAACTGCTTCCCACTTGTTCTGAGCCTTCAGTATCATCTCGCACACCTCCCGAACTGCCCCATCCCCACCG
>CAZKNE010000110.1:1740-6793 GCA_964554005.1 uncultured bacterium
GTAACGTAGTCGGCGGCCTCCTTCACCTCAGGCACCGCGTCCGCTACCGCAACTGACACGCCAACTTTGGCCATGATCGATAGGTCCAAAAGGTCATCTCCAACGAAAACGGCCTCATCCGGCAGGAGGTTCTGCCTTCCCAGTATCTCGTTCAGAGTGGCGACCTTGTTCTTAACGTTCCGATAGATAATAGAGATGTGCAGGTCCCGAGCACGGTGCGATACAGCATTGTTCTTCTTGCCGGTGATTATCCCTGTCTGAATGCCTCCGAACGAAAGATACCTGATCCCGCTCCCGTCCCGAACGTCAAACCGCATAGTTATCTCGCCGCTGTTGCTGAAATAGAGCTTGCCGTTCGTCAAAACGCCATCAGCATCCAACAGCAGAATCTTGACCCTACGCAGCTTCTCGGTCAGCTCCTCAGAGATCATATCACCCAGACCGTAAGCCCCTGCTAATAACTCTCTAACCACCCAACCCGCAAACCATACTCCCACGAATGATATGGACTCGGCCCTTCTCTGTCAACAGCCCCATCTGCCAGGCGGGGCAAGCACCGACCCTACGACATGAGCGTTGAAAGCCTCTCCTTGAACGTCCTTGTCGTCCCCTCGGGGTCCAGCGTCTTGAAAATCGCTGAGCCAGCGACGATGATCGAGGCGCCAGCCCGGACGACCTCAGCGACATTCTGAAGGCAGACGCCTCCGTCAACCTCTATCGGGCAATTCGGGTTTCTGGCGTCAAGAACAGCCCTGAGTCGCCTGATTTTGTCCAGGACAGACGGTATGAACTTCTGCGCCGCAAACCCCGGATTCACCGACATCAGGAGTATGAAATCCACGGCAGGAACGATCTCCTCCGCTGTGTTGAGCGGCGTCGCCGGGTTCAGGACCACGCCAGCCTCAGCGCCGAGAGCCTTGATCGCCGCGATGGTCCGTTCGAGATGCCTAGCTGCCTCAATCTGCACACTAATCATGTCCGCCCCGGCCTTCGCAAAGCTCTCGATGTAGCGGTCAGGATGTTCGATCATCAGGTGAGCGTCGAGCGGCAGGTTGGTTGAGGCGCGAGCCGCCTCGACAACGAGAGGACCGACAGTGATATTTGGCACGAAATGGCCGTCCATCACGTCGATGTGAATGATGTCAGCCCCGCCCCTCTCAACGGAGGCGATCTCCTCGCCCAGCTTGGCAAAATCGGCAGATAGTATCGATGGGGCGAGCTTAAGTGTCTTCAACTGTGTCCCTCAATTCAGAGACCATTCTGCGGACTAGCCGCACCGGCAAGCCAATTACATTGTCCAGCGGCCCTTGAAGACCGGCTATGAATGAAGACGCACCGCCCTGTATGCCATAAGCGCCTGCCTTGTCGAGCGGCTCGCCCGATGCAACATAGGCCTCGATCTCATCTGGCTCAAGCCTCACGAAACGGACTCTTGTCTCCTCACAGTCGAGAAGCTCCCTCCCCGACCCCGCGTCCAGAACGCAGACGCCGGTGATGACTCGGTGCCAACGCTCGGAGAGCAGTTTGAGCATCCGGCGCGCGTCGCTCGGAGAGTTCGGCTTGCCCAAAATGGTATTATCAATTGCCACCAGAGTATCACAACCGAGAAAGATGCGGTCTGAGCCATCCACCACACTCTTGACCTTGGCACGAGCGAGCGACTTGGCAAGCTCCTTCGGGTCACTAGGCCCGTTCATCTCTCGCTCAACCTGACCGGGCTGGACAATCTCGAACGGTATCCCAGCGCTCTTCAATAGAGAGGCCCGTCGCGGAGAAGATGAGGCCAGCACGATTGGCAATGTCATTGCTGTAAGGGCTGTTGCTCCTCGCCAACGTATTCTATCTTCAGCTCGCTCTTCTTCTTGCTCATAAACTCGCCCATCGCCTTGAACTTCCTCAGCCCCGGCAGCCAGTTCTTGACCTGGTCCTTCGCCTCTTCGTAGGTCTTGACTTTGGCCGGCTGCTTCTCTGTTACCTCAAGCAGGCAAAACCCCGCCGTTGTCCTTACCGGGCCGGTTAGCTTGTCCACTTCAGCTGAAAACGCGGCGCCGTCGAACTTGTCGCCCAGCCTCGCCTGCCCCCTGCGAATCAAGCCAATCTCGCCGCCTTTCGGCGCCCATCTATCATCAGAGGCATCCTTGGCCACCGCATCAAAGGCCTCGCCCTTCTTGATCCGCTTCGCCAGGTTCAAAATCCGCTCCTGGGCTTTCGCAACGTCCGCCTCCGATGCTCCCTCGGCGACGTTCACCGTGATAGTCTTCACCTTGACCATATCCGGAGTGCTGAACTTGCTCTTGTTCTCGTCATACCACTTCTGCATCTCATCCTCTGTCGGCTCCGGGATATTTGAATAGACCTTCTCCTGTATGTATTTCTCCCTTAGCATACTGTCGGCCATTTGCTCCCGAAGGCTCTCGTCGCTTGTCCCCGAAAGACCCGAGGCCTTCAGGAACTTCTCCTTGCTGCCATACATCTTGAAAATCTGGCCGAGCTTCTCATCGATCTCCTTGTCCGTAACGGTCAAATTAGCTGCCTTCGCCTCATTCAATAGGAGCTTCGAGACCATGAGGTTCCGTATCGTGTTCTTTCTCTGCTGCTTCTTCTGCTGTGCCGTCAGCTCTGGTGTCTTGCCACCGGACATCATCATGCTGTACTTGCGGTTTCTGGCGAGCAGCTCATCCACCTCGCCCTCGGTTACAACCCAATCGCCGCTCTTGGCAACTACCTTGTTGGCATCCGCGGCCACTGTGCCCTCCGCTGCCGGCGCAGGTGCCTGCTTCGCGGCCGGCGCCTTCGGGGCGCTTGTCTGTTCTCCCCCACCGCAGCCAACATAGGCAACTATCAACATCAAGGGAGCCATCAAGGCCAGAATACTGACAAATCTCATATCATCCTCCTAATAGGAGCCCAATCACTCGAGCTAGTCGCGTCCGGTCGCCCCGGACCAAAGCAGGGCTTGATTTTTTGCCTCACCCTATAGTTAGCCATTATGTCAAGGCAAACTGATGTGGTCAAGGCTTCGGGCAAGATCGGGGGTGACCCTGCATTGTAGGTAATGTTGCGTTTATGCCATAGGGCCGGCAGAGAGCGCCGCCCACATCTGAATCGGGCGAAGAGGGAAAAAGGCGAAAGGGAGTGCAAAGGATGGCACCAGTTGTGGCTAGCAACGCATCAAAAAACACAAGAAAGAGGCAAAGGGCCGGGGCGCAACGCGCGCCTCGGCCCACCAGAGTCTTGTGCCTCAGTAACACGTATGTTATTCGCCTACGGCAAGGGGTAATGGTAGCCCATGTCAACCGTCCCGGTGTCAGGCGTGCCGTCAACCTGCGTCGTCCGGTCAAAAAGGCCCGCATCCTCTGCCGAGCCACTGCCCGCATCTATGCAAAGGCTGCCGACTTTCAAGTAGTATTCGCCGAATGGCCCCGTAATGAACATGGGGTCCGCGTTTATGTTGCCTGTGCCAGACCAGCCACCTTTGATGTCGGAATAGGTGATATTGATCGAAGCCCTCCGGTACACGTAAATCTCCTGCGGCGAGTCGCCCCAGAGAATCGAGCTGACCACCGTGGTGGAGCTCTTGTAACCGCAGTATATCCCGCCACCCCGCCTGCCGGCCGAATTGTAGGCGATTGTATTGTTCTGAATCGTCAACGAACCATAGTAACAGTATATCCCACCGCCGTAAGTAGAGGCGCTGTTCTCCGCGATAGTGGAGTTTGAGAGCTCTGGCGAGGAGTACCTGCTGTAGATACCAGCCCCATATCTCGCGCTGTTGTTCGTGATGAGGCAGTGTCTGAACGTGGGCGAATTGTAGTAACAGTAAATCCCACCGCCGTAGGAGCCGGTCGAGTTGCCGGTGATCGTGCTGTTCTCGATCGTTGGCGAACTGTTGTAACAGTAAATGCCCGGACTGCCTCGGGTTATCGTGAAACCGTCCACCGTGAGGTTGCCCACTCCGTAGCAGTAGATGACCCGGTAGCCACTGTTCTGACCATCGAGGATAGTGGTGTCCTGGTCCTCACCGAGAATAGACACCCAACTCTCCATATTCAGCGGGAATGTCTCTCCGTTGGTTGAGCCGCCATAGGTGCCGGCCGCCACGTGGATTGTAATCGGGTCTTGTTCAGAGCCTTCGACCTCGCCAAGTGCGTGGGTGATCGTCTTCCAGGGAAATTGTGCTGACCCATTGTCTCCGTCGTCGCCCGCTTGGCCATCGACGTAGAAGTCAGCTTCGCCAGCCTGGCACGCATCGCCGATCCCGTTCCCATCCGAGTCCTCCTGGCCCGGATTGTAAACGGTTGGGCAGTTGTCGCACAAATCGCCAACACCATCGCCATCCGAATCCTCCTGGCCTGGGTTATAGAACTCACGGCAATTGTCCTCATCATCGTAGATGCCATCGCCATCCGAATCGTCGCACGCATCACCTACGCCGTCCCCATCCCAGTTTTCCTGACCGGGGTTGAAGACGAACGGGCAGTTATCATCGCCGTCTAGCACCCCGTCGTTGTCATCGTCGGCATCGCAGACGTCGCCCTGACCGTCGCCGTCATTGTCTTCCTGACCGGGATTGAAGACGAACGGGCAGTTATCATCGCCGTCTAGCACCCCGTCGTTGTCATCGTCGGCATCGCAGGCGTCGCCCTCACCGTCGGTGTCATTGTCTTCCTGACCGGGATTGTAAACGGTTGGGCAGTTGTCGCACTCATCACCTACGCCGTCCCCATCCGAGTCCTCCTGGCCGGGATTGTAAACGTACCGACAGTTGTCCTCGTCATTGTAGATGCCGTCGCCGTCAGAATCGCCGCACAGATAGATTAGAGGTTCAGGGTTCTCGTCAGGATCACCGGTAAAGCCTTTCCACTCCTCGCCAATCACCTGGGCCTGGGGGACACTGTAAATGTCGATTAAGGCCTGGCGAACTGCTGCAACATCATCCTCGTTTGCCGGTTTCCCATGCTCCGATATGTACAGAGCCGCGGCGCCTGCAACATGGGGTGAGGACATGCTGGTTCCACTTTTGATATTGTATTCGCTTCCTATCCAGGTCGAT
>CAZKNE010000111.1:0-5479 GCA_964554005.1 uncultured bacterium
TCCCGAAGCTTCGGGCTGCGGAAGTGATTCCGCGTCCGGCCCGAGCAGCGGTTCCCGGCCAAGCTCAATCGCTCGTCTGGCCTTTTCAATGATCTCATCGTTTTTGGGGTCAGAAGGTATAAGCTTTGCGAACTTGACCATGTCCGAGAAGTTCAACAGCGTGAGAATCGCCGACGTGAACTCTGATGAGATCGGCTCGTCCCTCATCACGAACTCGATCTCGGTGGTCGTCATGTCCTCCGCTGGGAAGTTGAGCCTTCCAGAAAGGAAACGGCGGAGTATCTCGGAGAGCATGAAGTAGAACTCCTTGTGTCTCTTGAGAAACAGAAGGTCGCTCTTGGCCAGCTTATCAAGCTCAGCAAGCGCCACAACTGAGGCCGGCAGCGGTTTTGGAGCAGGCCTTTGAAGCTCCCGCTTTCGCCTTCTCTTGACTAGCCACCACACGATCACGCCCGCCAGTGCACCCGCCACTAGACCGATGAGAATCTTCAGCCAAAGCGCCATCCGTGGCTCGATCTCCACCATGCCTCGGATGTCCTTGATCTCCGTCTGGCCTGGCGGCACTGTGCTCACCATCTTGATCCCAATCAGATGCGTCTCAAGCCTCCCCGGACGGCCTTCGGGGCTGGTGTATCGGACAGCCACCGTGGCGATCGTGGCACGACTTAGCTTGAAACCTGCGATCGTGTAACGATACTCGGTCGTTGCAGGACGACCTCTCCCCTCGTGCTTGGACCTACTCACAACGACGAAATCGCCAAGCATCTTGCCAACTTCCGGGTCACTCACCTTGTAGCCAGGACCGTGCGCCACACTAACCACGAGCCCGAATTGCTCGCCAAGCCGGACTTCCTCCTTGTCAGTAGATGCACTGGCTGATATGTTCGCCGCCGCCGCGGGAGTAGCAGTTACAGCCACAAGAGCGCAAAACAGCGCACAGAGCACTCTCTTGGCGCTATTTCCACAGACTCTTGCGGCGTAAGACTGAATCTTTGCAATGGCTTTAACATGAATCATTGGTCGCTCGATATTAGAGACTGCCATTCTAGGTGTCAAACTCTCCGCCCGGAGAAGTTCCTCCAATTTGGTCTTGGAGTGGTTCTGGGCGCTGCTTTTGCGAGGCTGTCCAATAAGTCGGTTTCAATGGGGATGACGCAGCGGGGTATGCCATACGTAGGGGCAGGCCTTGTGTCTGCCCGATATATAGATGGGCGGAGACAAGCCCCGCCCCTACACAACCTCAGACCCGACTTATTGGACAGCCTTTTACTTCATGGGGCTTGTCAGCGGCTACGAATCCCCGAACGAATCTCCGCAGGGGCATCGACGTGAGAAGCCGTAGGCGCCGGCTGCAGCATCATCCAGGCAGACGATCGCCTGCAAGTTACGGCAAGAATTGAACCGGACGTTTGGCGAAATAGTATTGAACAAACTCGTCGGTCGGCAAGCGGAACTTCTTGTAGCCAGCCTTTCTGAATGCAATATCGTAGCCCTCGAGGATCAGCGTGGGATTCTGGTGGATGATGTATTCGTTGTCGCTCTTCAGGTGACTGGTTATCAGGATGTTCTTGACCAGGCCGTGAGGCCGGTCGGGAAACGTGGCCTTCACGTCAACTGAGACGATTCGGGTTGGCTGCGGCGCGGTGTGGGCGATATGTTCATTCGTAACGCCGAGCATGTCGTAGGTGTAGAGCTTCGAGTAATAGGGCATAACCCCAGCGACCGTTGTAGCTATCGTCGTTCTCCTAGGAGCATGCTTGCGGAGCCACTCGCCAACCAACCGCTTCTGCCTCTCATACCCTTTGACCGCCGCGTTCGATGGTGTCCTGCCACGCAGCAAGCTCCATGTGGGAAAGGTCAGCTTGCCCTCAGCAAAAAAGGCCAGCGTCGGGAAACAATAGGTATAGCACATCAATGCGGCCACGAACCCTACGAAGACTATCCTGCCCGCGGACCTCACCCGCAGGTCCGATTTCGTTTGGACAGCGAGGCGGAACACTCCGAAGAGCGATTCTGCGACCAAGATATAGAAAAGCGGCAGATAGGGCATGAGCAGCCTGTAGAAATGTTTCGAATCACCCCCAACGTGCATCGAATACACTATTGGAACCACGCAGAAGATCGACAGAAAACTCAACGGCGAGCGCCTCGCCGGGCGAAACGTGGCCCAAAGGAGGGCCACAAGGACAAGGATCACCACACCGCCACCGCTCCACAGGAAGTCCGATATGTATTTGAGGCCTCGGACCCACTGCTGGAAGTATGCCCCGAGAGTGCCAGCCATCCGGACGTAATACGTGTTCGGGAACGGGTAGCCGTAGTAGGAGAAGCGCCAGCCGTAGTAGATTCCGTAGATGACCACGAATGGCGTCGCCAGCTGCGCGATGCGAATTGGGAAGAGGACGGGACGGACGGCGCGGGCGAGGTCTGCGAATCGAGCTGGACTTGATCTGGTCATGGCCTTCGGGCTGGCGTTTTTTTCTTGCTCATTGCGCTCATCTTTGAGCCTGTTTGCTCGCCTGACAAGCAGCAAATAGTAAATGATAGATACGCCGAAGAAGATGATGCCCTCTGGCCGAGTGAGCGTGGCGATCACGAATGCCAGCGAGCAGTAGGCGAAGCTCATGCCGTCTTTCACCGCTTTGAGGAACAAAAACAGGCCCAGCGTAATGAAGAATGTGAACATGCCTCCCTCCAGGCCCCACTGTGCCCACGCCACGAACTGGCCTGAACACGCCAAGAATAGAACAGGCAGGGCATTCGGCCAACCTCTTCGGCCTGTTGCAAGTGCCGAGAAGGGAATCATTAGAAACATTGTGGCAAGTGCGAAGACCACGCCGAGTATCTTCGCAACCACAAGCGGGTCTGCGCCAAGCTTGATGGCCCCGGCGATAATTACGGTCCACAGAAAATTGGTGTAGCCCTCCACTCGCTCGCCGATGTTATAGACAAGCCCATGTCCATTGGCGAGGTTCTCGGCGTAGCGGAACGAGATGAAGGCGTCGTCGTAGGTGTAGTCGATCAGCGACGAGCTGTGAAAAGCATAGATGGCGAGGCTAATGGCCAGAAGTGTGAGCATTTTCACCTTATCGCTCTTATTTTGCATCATAACACAAGCTTCTTGCTTGAAGCGCGCTGAGCGCCTGATTCAGCACCGCCTCGACAGCAATGTCCTTCATGCAGACAGGATTATCGCAGCCCGGGAATCTCTCGTTCGAGTAGCACGGGCTGCATTCTAGCTCGCTCTTAAGAGCGTAATGTGTATCGACTGGAGGGCCGACAGCCAGCGGGTTACTGGGGCCATAGACCGCAACGCAAGGCACTTTGAGTGCGGCGGCGATATGCACCGGCGCCGAATCGTTCGTAATAACAAGCGAGCAGAACGAGATGAGGCACGCAAGCTCCCTCAGCGTGGTGCGCTCTGGCCTGATGCCCTTGAAAGGGATGCGGTCCATTACTGCACCGACCGCAGCCTCGTCGTCTGCCCCTCCCAAGACGAGGACCCTTGCCCTGAACTCCTGGGCGAGCTTGAGCGCCACCTGC
This sequence comes from uncultured bacterium, assembly GCA_964554005.1. Classification (GTDB taxonomy): domain Bacteria; phylum B130-G9; class B130-G9; order B130-G9; family B130-G9; genus B130-G9. Next base: position 3,544 of record CAZKNE010000111.1, read on the forward strand.
GCAAACCGGTCAGCCGGCCAGCGCTTAGCGTTCACCTTATCCCGTGGGTTTTTACCTCCGCCCGGGCAGATTGCTACCAGCATCTCACCCCGATTGGCGAACGGCTCGACATGTCTCTCGAAGGCCGCCTGCCGTTCAGCTTCGGAGAGAACAAGAACGCTTGCAGGAGTCGCATCGGCGAAGCCAATCTCCCGCGGCAAATCCATATAATTGTCGCCAATGAACCGGTCTGAGTTAGGGCTCCACGCCAATCTGGTCGTCAGCGAGAAACCAGAGCCTGCGAGGTCAAACCCGATGCGCATTGGCACGCCAGCAAGTGCTATCAATGCCTGAACCGCTCCCGACGATTGGAATATCGCCGCAAGATCAAACCTCATCGCACGGACCCTTTGCGCAAGTCGCATCAGGCCCAGAACGCTGTGGCGAAAGAGCAGCTCATCGGGAAACCCGATTACCTCATCCACATCCGGGTTGCCCCGAAGGACATCGGCCGACCACCGACCCGTCAGAACGGCAAGATGCGCCTCGGGGAAAAGTCGTCTGAGTGCAGCGATGCTCGGCGTCACCATCAGCAGGTCGCCAATGGCATGTGTCTTGACGACAAGGACTCGCTCGGGCGGCTCGTCATCCTTCCCCACGTTCCGGGAAAACAAACTCAAAAACTCGCCGAGAACATTACCGAGCAGTTTATTCATAAGACTTCACCACACCTCTCATGCATCTGAATATACGAACTTTGTGCTCTGGGTTCAATTGACCCTGGCTTCAATTGACCGGAGCATCTCCAAGTTCTGTCTTGACGGGAGACTGGTTGAGCGGCAGGCTACGACGGCAGAAAGGAATGCGATTATGAGCCTTCTCTCTTATGCTAAGACTTATGCTCTGAGGCGCCTGTTTCAGGTGATCTTTCACGTTACGTTCAGGTGTAACGCAAAGTGTTCGTTCTGCTTCAACCTGAATAACCTGAACCAACGGCTCGATGAGGAGCTTTCGCTCGCTGAGGTCGAGCGCTTCAGCAGGAGCCTGCCGAGGTTCGAGTGGCTGATGATCTCAGGTGGCGAGCCTTTTTTACGCGATGATCTGCCCGAGATACTGGCCGCCTTCGCGAGGCACAACGCCGTCAAGCATATTACAGTCCCAACAAACGCGATCGCCAAGCAAGAGGTGCTTGATATGGCCCCAGAACTGCTCAAGGCCTGCCCTGATTCAAGCATCTCGATAGTCCTCTCGCTCGACGCTATCGGCAAACTGCACGACGATATGCGCGGCGTTCCCGGCACCTTCGACAAGGTCATCTCAGTCCTTGAATCGCTGAAGGAGTTGAGAGAGAAGCAGCCCCGGCTCTCGCTCAAGGTCGAGACGGTCGTGTCGGACGACAACGTCGGGCAGATAAGGGACGTGATCGAGTTCGTTCGTGGGCTGGGCACAGACCTTCACATAATTGACGTCGTGCGAGGCGCCTTTGCCGACTGGCGGCAGGAGTTCCCCGCCCACTATGACGTCAATAGCATCGTTGAAGATTCGTTCCGGGTGCTTGAGCGCTCAAGGGGATACAGCGCCCTGAACGAGCACGCCCCCTACCTTGCCAGGGTGAGCAAGGCCGTGCAGGCGGAATACTTCGCTCTCTTGCCCAGGCTTGTCAAAGGCCAGCGCATCACAAAATGCCTCGCCGGCAGAATGACGCTCGTGCTATATCCGCGCGGAGACGTCGCATCTTGCGAGGTCCTGCCGACAGTCGGGAACATCCGTGACTTCAACCTCGATTACCGCACGACGATCGCATCTGAGTCTTTTCGCAGGCAGGTTAGCGCAATCCGCAGAAACCGCTGCACCTGCTTCCACCCCTGCTATCAGACGGTCAACATACTGTTCTCGCCGAGGCATCTGATCAAGGCTCTGGCAAGAAGGCCGTAGGAGCAGCCTCTCCGTGCCTGCC
>CAZKNE010000111.1:5489-6753 GCA_964554005.1 uncultured bacterium
GGTCGAAAACCTACGCCGCGAGCTAAGGAGGTGAAACCACGTGATACATTGTGGTATATTATCGAAAGAGTTGTTTTGGTTTTCATATCCGAACCAGTTCAAGTTGTCTGCTCATCGCGGGTAGAAAGGAGGTCTCTTATGAAGGTATTGAAGGCTAGCGTGGTTTCAGTTTTTGTCGCTCTTCTCGCTTTTGGCTTAATCGCGCTTCACGCGCAGGAGAGTCGACGGAGTCAACGGAGGTTGTCGCCTGCGGACAAGGAGCTATTCAGGAAGGTAAAGGTCATTCGCGTTGTGGTGGAGCAGACCTATGAAAAGGCGGATAAGGTTCGCTTGCCTTTTTACGAGTATGCCGAGAAATTCCTAGAATACGCAGGCTTTCAGACAGTGAAAGGGGACGCAAAGACCTATGACGCTACCCTTCATATTAAGGCAAGAGGGATTGCCGGGGGAGCTAATTACTCGCCTTCAGGCCTGCCAGGCCTGGGTGGTGGAAGCTGGCACTGGACTTCTGCTAGGGTAAGCGGAACCATATCACTTTCGGTATCAAATAAGACCTTCAAGTGGAACTTCTCAGGAGAAGAATGGCCGGCTGCGTCTATTGTCAGAAGGGAGCCGCACTATGTCTCACTCTCAACTCCCTATGACGCACCATTTAAGCCAGCATTTAACAAAGGATTCGCGATCCTTTTATTAAGATTGGTTGCTGAAACAAAGGATATATCCTCACTCGTCGCTGTCCTGAAGGATGAGGACTTGGAAGTCCGCTATACGGCAGCCAAGGCCCTTGCGGAGATAAATCCTGAATGGATGAGAACGGCGGAGGCGAAGAGAAAGGTGCCTGAATTCATCTCTGCCCTGAAGGATGAGAACTGGGACCTCCGCTGGGCCGCAGCCAGGGCCCTCGGGAAGCTGAAAGACCCCCGTGCCGTTGAACCACTCATCTCTGCCCTGAAGGATCACTGGTGGGCCCCCTTGATCCCTTTCCTGAAGGATGAGGACTCTTGGGTCCGCTCTACAGCAGCCAAGGCGCTTGCGAAAATTACGGGGAAGAACTTTGGAGAAGACCAAGCGAAGTGGCAGAGCTGGTGGCAGGAGAATAAGGGAAGGTTGCTGAAGTAGTTCTTAAGGGACATGCAAAGAAGCACAGCGCGCGCGGACGAACTGAAGCGGATAAGGTCCCAGGCTTCGGCTGAAAACGTGCGGTTCACGTTCAGCCGACGTAGCTCTGCGATCTACTATGGCGAAGTCTGCCTGCACGCGCATC
>CAZKNE010000112.1:0-6726 GCA_964554005.1 uncultured bacterium
ATGCTCTGAGGATGCCGGCAATATAGGTAATGGTTGGTCATTAAGCAACCTCATCTGCCCAGACGATCCCCCTGCCGATTGTGCCGCGTAATTAAGGGCGGGCGCTACTTGGCCTCCACGTCTCGCTCCGGGTCATACTCAGCGATGCGTTCCTTGAGCACCATGAAGATTATGTGATTGAGCATGGCGTGGATGTCCTCTATCTGCTGCATGTGTTCGCTCGGGACGAGAACGTGCACCTTAGCAACTTTCCTAGCCTCGCCGCCGCTCTTGCCTGAAAACAGGATCGAAGTCGCTCCCATCTCGTTCGCGGTCTTGAAGGCGTTTATGACGTTCGGGGACATGCCCGAGAAGCTCAGCCCCAACGCCACATCGCCCGGCTGCACGAAGTTCCTCAACTGCTCCCCGAACGTGTTGCGATAGTCGGTGTCGTTCGCCCAGGCAGTTATCAGCGGAGCGTTGTCGGAAAGGCACATCGCCTTGAAACGCCGCTTGCCAGGTGCCGCCGTGCCCTTCGCCGCGTCGCAGGCTATATGCGAGGCGGTCGCCGCGCTTCCGCCGTTCCCGAAAACGAACAGGCACCTGTCGTTCTTGTACGCCTCGAAAATGATGTTGAGCACTTCCTGGATTTTCTCCCCCGAGATATTACTTATCGTCTTTTTTATCTGCTCGAAGTAGGTATTGATAAACTCAAGCATGACTCGCTCCTGTTCCTCTCTTAAGCGTAGCTGTGTAGGCCGCTTAGGATGTAGTTGACGCCTATGAATGTGAATAATACCGCGACGAAGCCTACAATTGAAACCACCACGAGCACGCCTCGGTGCCTCTTGGCGGGGAGGCAGAGCCTTAGGTGCAAGAATACCCCGTAGATGCACCAAGTAACAAGGCTCCAGCTCTCTTTGGGGTCCCAGCCCCAATACCTTCCCCACGCCCTATCTGCCCAGATTGCGCCTGTAATTATCCCGAGCGCTAACAGAAAGAAGCCAAGTCTGACCAGCGCGAGATTGCTCGCAAAAAGCCTCGAGCGGAGCGCCGCCTGCCGCTTGTCAGATAGAAGCAGGAAAGCAACCGAAATGCCGAATGCAAGATACAAAACGCCATAGCTCAGCACGGCCGCGCCAACGTGGTAGGTCATCCAGTCGCTCTTCAGAACTGGCGGCAGCTGCGTGATTTTCCCAGAGACTGGCGAGAGGAGCGTTGCTGCCAACCCGACGCCGCAGAGCAAGCTGCCCAAAAATCCGTAGGCAGGCTCACCTGAGCGAAGATTGAGCACGATCGCCGCTATCGCTGCGATCACAGTCATCACCAATATGTATTCGTAGGTGTTGCTCGCCATCACCTTTCTGGCGATTACTGCTCTCGCGACGATGGCTGCTATGTGCAGTGCGGCAACGGGCATAATCGCGATGCTGTCCCAGCGCAGAAGTCTCTCGTTGCCTACAATGTAGCCCATTATGTATGTTACCGCGATCGCTATGTATAGCAGAGCAAGCACCCAAAACGGTCTGATCCGATCATAGAAAAGCTCGAGAGTAAGCCGCCACCGTGGCGGCCATAGGCCGGCGCTTCGGGATGACGCGATAGCCTGAAGCCTCGCCGCCGCGTCCGCAAAACGTGCCTCGTCAAGCCCTTCAAGCGACGACGCTAGCTCATCACGCACGCCCTTCGCCGCAATGGCCTCCAGCCCGGGCTCGTTACTGAGCGATACCCAGTCCTCAGAACCAGCACGAGCGAAAAGCCGCACGTCCGAGGCAAGCCTCTCAAACCGCATCAACCTCCTCCGCTGCCTCCGCCACGCTCGCGACTTCTGTCGGTCAGGAGAATCACCCATCACTTCGGCGGGTCGAGCATTAAGGCTCCTGTGCAACTGCGCTGGGGAGATGTGGGTTGCCCGTCCAGACGTATTGGGCGCAAAGAGTTCAGAGGCAAGAGCTGCCTCAACTTTGATTATGGGTTTTTTCGACCAGATCCTAGGGCAGAGCGCCCAGCTTAGAACAGTCAGAATCGGGGAAAGTCGAGACCAAGAGCGCTTTCCTGAGACCTCCTGCAACCTCTCGCGGGCAAATGAGGCCAGCGGCTTGATCCTCCCGCCATCCTGAACAGGCAGGTGCTTCAGCCCGTCTATCGCCGAATGAACTTGGGCATCGAAGTTGCGAAGCGAAGGCTCCGACGAACTACCTGAGCCAAACCCAACGATGAAAATCGCCACAGCAAGGGCGAGCAGTGCGACTACCCCAACGCAGGCCAGGCTCCTCATCATGGCCGCACGCTCCTTCGCCTTCGGGCCGACAAAAAGTGAAGCAACATGCCCACCAAAAGGCACAGCGAACCAACGTAAAACGCTGGCACGCCGGGGTCTCGACTGACCCCCAGTATCGAGACCATCTTGCCGTCATCCGCCTTGTCATAGGCATACTGATAGAGCTTGAAGCCCCCATAAACAAGAGGATGGTTGGGACGAACTGTGCAGGTAAACTTCTCACCGAGCAAGGCCCGGCTAACAACTAGCGTGCTGATGTATTGCGAGGGCATCATGCTGCCCGGATATGTCCGCGCCTCGAATTTCTCAAGAGAGATGTCGAATCCCAGGTGCCTCTTGGGCTTCGCAAGGCTTAGCGCGAGCTCGCCCTCCGGCGTCGCAAGGACGATCTTCTTGTCCAGCGGCACCCATTCCCGATGCAAGAGGTTGCCCGAGGCATCCCGAACGCTTGCCCGAACACACTGGGTTGTAACCTCGCCCGAGGGTTTCCCCTCCACAACCTGGTATTTTCTTGACGCGCTACCCCAGAAGTTCTCAACCGTAACGTGCGCGCCTCCGGTCCCGGGGATGGCGAACGTGTCGCCGACCTCGGCCCGTGCCAACAGCACCTTGCCCCGCATAAACAGGAGCGGTTCACCCGGCGCTGAGACGACAATGATGTCGCTGCCCGTCGGCGAGAGCTCTTCCCCAGACTCAAACTTGTACCCGATCGATACCCCCGCGGGAAGCGAGGGCGCATGAAAGCCGCGCATCTTGCCAAATAGCCACAAGGTGCTCGTCTGATTGCCATATTTCAGCTCCACCTGTATCGCCGGGTTGTTGGGCTCGTCGGACCTCGAGCTCACCTGCATATTCCGGTCGATCACAAAGTCGGGAACGTATCGGAGTATTTTGAGGCTGCCCATCTGCTTGGCAAAGACCTGTTGGAAGCCTACTTTTGACTGACCAGGCTTGAGATTCACCGTCCGTTTTCCTGAGGCGGTAGTTATGAGCAGGCTCTCTCTCGTGGGCATCGGCAGCGTGATCGCCGCCGCTGGCTGCATTAGCTTCGAGACGAATCCCGTGTATTTGTCCTTCTGAGGCGAGAAGATGAACTTGAAGTTGAATCCACCGGCCGAGCCGTGCGATTCCTCGGGGCTATTGGCAAACATCGTAACATGGCTGCCCCTATCGCCATTGAAGACCGAAAGCTCTATCGCCGGCTCGCTGTATCCTTCACCCAACTGACGGACTGTTGGCAGGACATCCTCGGGATCAGGCACATATCTCTTGAGCGAGACGAGCAAGTTGTCATGGGCGAGCCCCAGCTGCGCATCGAGGCCAGTTCGCCGAGATTCATCCCCCAGCAGATTTCTGACAGAAATCGATTTATTCTCGAGGCCAACGTTTGCTGAGAAGACCATGTCGTCGAGCTCGAATAGGTTTCTCGTCTCTCCTTCCTCGATCCTAAGCGTGCCGCTGACCGCGAAGCCCCATGTTAGAAAGCCGCCCACGATGACGACGAGAATCCCGGAATGGGTCAAGAACAGCCCCAGACTTTGATGCCGCTTGATGACAAGAAAGCCCACAAGCGCCGCCGCAACCACCACAAAGAGCCCGGCGAACCATGTCTTCCCATAGACAAGAGTCATGGCCCGCTCGTAGGGCAGAAACGTAGCGCCATAAATGATTACGACCGCAGCTACGGCGAGTAGAATGACCGGGAGCCACAGGCGAGCCTTCATTTCCTGCCGGACAAGGCCACCTCGTCAATCATTATCATGCGAACAGGTCCGATCTGACCGTTAACCTACGGATCAGCCTCCTTCTGCCGCCCGTTGCCCAGCGAAACGACAAAAGCAAACCCTTACTTCTGGATAATCTCCCAGACAGCACTCATCATCATTCGGCCCGGCTGGATACCACCAAACACAAGCATTTGATTTGCATTAGAATCCCAGACCGCACCTGCACCCGAGAGCTGAGGCGTGACCGGCAGCTTCGTCCGAACCCGCGACCAAGTGTATGTGGCAAGGTCTAGGGCCAGAAGATCGGAGAAGCGCTTGTTCATCATCGCCGCGCCGCCGAAGACGATCATCCGGTGCTTTGTGGGGTCGTAAACGCCACAATGACTAAATCGCGGCTCGATCTTTATACCCTTAGCCTCCACCTTCTTCCATTGGAGCTTCGCAAGGTCAAGCACCCACACATCGTTGAACACCAACTCTTTGCCAGTCTTGTCCGTCCCGATACCACCATACATCACAAGCGAGTGCGTCTTCGGATCATATATCTCCACTTGCCCGCTGCGTGGCAGCGGCGACTCGCCCTTCGTAGCGAGCTTCTTCCACTTCAGGTCCTTTAGAGACAGGGAATACAAGCCCCTGTAATAAACGGTTCTATAGTGTGTGTTGTCAGGGTTCTCCCAAGCTGACCCCCCGAAAACGACCATCGAATCGGTCTTCGAATCGTAGATCGGAGTCGTTCTAAACATCGCTTTAGGAACGTCCCCGACCAGCGCCACACTGCTCCACTTGTTCTCGGCAAAGCTATACCAATACATCTCAATCTTGCCCGAAAGCTTTTGAACAACGACAACCAACCGGTCTCGCTTCTCATCGTAGGTGCCAGCCAGCAGCGCTATTTTCTTCAGGTCCCCGTTCTTCGGTTTGATCTGCGACCATTCCTTCGTCTTGAGGTCAAGCGCCCACAGATCGCCCTGAGGGGTCAGTGTCTCGAGCCCTCCCCCACAAATAATAAGCTGATTGGTCTTCTTCCGGAAGAACACCGCAGACATGACGCGGGGCTTGGGCCCCGCTTTCTTAGTAGCCATCTGCGAGAAAGTCGCGAGCTCCATCCGTTTCTCGGCCGCCCATGCAGACGAAAGGCTCAGAACAAGACCCATGACAACTAACAGACAAGCCGTTCGCTTCATCATCTTCGTACCTCCATTAAATGTTCTCACCTCATCAATACAGCATTAAGATCAACTACGCCAATTATGAAAGGCGCTCTACTGCGAGTCAAGCCTTGCCCGAGAGCCCGAAAGATTAGATTACCTATATGCGCCGTATTAGAGGACAGCCTCTTCGAGCCTGTCTGCCTCATTGGCAGTTTACGGAGGCTGGGTCATAATTCGCTGTGTGTAGTATATTATCAGTTAATTGTGGAATAGGTAATTATTTTTAGTTATATTGTGGGACTGAGTGCACTATATTCCTCGGTAGGTGAATCAGGACGAAACTCGCCCATTCAGCCTTGTTTGAGGCGCCGACGACGGGGCCCACAGCATTTTTTTTGTTCAAGAACGCTTGTCCGGCTCGAGCTACTCTGGCGAAGTCAGCACCCTGGCCGCGAGTTTTGGCGGAATCTGCCCGATGAGCCTCAAACGTCAGGAAAACATGGGAGCGAATCTTGGGTCAGTAGCCAATGAGGCCAGAGGACTAACATAATTATCTCAAAATACATCAACCATCAAAACAACGACCAAAATCACCAATCCAATTATGACCCACCCTCCAAGCGGTGCCCCTACGGATCAGCACATTGTTCAGGTTAATCGACACGTTTACCACAGAACTATGCCATACGTTAATCAACAAGGCCAAAGAGAGCTCTTGCGGTAGTTGGCGATGCGCAATCCTTGACCTTGAGGGCGAGGTGATGTAAAAACACTGCGTGTTTTTTGGGCAGCGATTGAGGCAAACTTCTACGAGTTGGTTACGAGCCGGATTGAGCCTTGCAGTAGGCATTGCTTGGTCAGCCTCTCATTCTGTTTCCGTCTCCCGGGAACCGGCCCAACAAAAGACTTGAACGCTGTGAAAAATAAGGTATGTTAGAACAGGCTGTATTGACAGCAAATTGATAAGTTTACATATTCTGAGGCTATATAGATGGGCGAACCGCCCTGAGTCGCGATGGTGCGGCTGAGGGGTGGAGTGTCTTGTTATCTTATGGAGGACCGCAAATGTCATTGAGATGGGTCACGATCGTATGCTCGGTATTCGTCTTTGTTATTGCTGGTTTGACCGTGTGCCGTGCGGGCGAATGGTCAGACTATGAGATCACACAGGATACAACGTGGGACCCGAGCGAGAACCCAATTGTCCTGATGCGTGATCTTACTATCCACAAGGTGAATCCTGATGATTTGAGCGACAGAGTTAAGCTGACGATCAAACCTGGGGTTGTGGTGAAGCTTGCCTCACACGTTGATATATTTGTTGATGGGCTTGTGGTCGCGGAGGAGGCGCTTTTCACCTCGATAAATGACGATAGCACGCCTGATGGAGCGTGGGAGGACAGCACAGGAACGCCACAGATGGGCGATTGGAACTCTGTCCACATCTACAACTACAATGCCATCTTCTCGGGCTGCACGTTTCGCTACGGCAAGTCAATAGAGATCAACAATTGCTCGCCCACTTTTTACGGCAACCAAATCGAGCAATTCAGTCGATATGGCTTGTATATTGTGGCTCAGGACA
>CAZKNE010000113.1:0-6702 GCA_964554005.1 uncultured bacterium
CTGATATTGACACGCTCACCGAATACGAGTTCCCCGACACGCCTGTGCGGGGCCACAGCGACTATTCGCTAGAGGTTATGAACGTAGCGACCGACGCTACTACTAGCATGGTATTGACTGTGACTAACATCACGTCAAACGCCACGGACTTCACAATAGTCGGTGTAACAAGCGCCACGATCGCGACCGGCGAGACCAAGACGTTTACAATTAGGTTCAGCCCGAGCACAGAGGCCACGATCGCTGGTATCATCACGGTTTACAGCGATGATCCTGACACACCTCAGTGGAACATCGACGTTTCGGGTGTTGGGACCGAGGCACCTCAAATGCAGTTCCCGAACCTGGAGGCGACAGCTGACTTTGGGACGCTTCGCGTGGGCGAGGTAACAACGGGAACGCTCGAGATCGCGAATGTTGGCGATGCGAACCTGAACATAACTAACATCGCGATAACAGAGAACAGCGAGAGCTTCTCGCTTGACTTCGCGACCAAGGGAACCCTGGGCACGACTGGCATAGCTACTCAGTGGACGATCGAGCCTGGTTACGTGTTGTTTGTGGATATATCGTTCCATCCCGTTGCGATCGGTGCGACGACCGGAACGCTGGCAATCTACAGCGATGACCCAGTGGATCCTGTATATCCGATCACTCTTTCTGGGACGGCTACGGCGGCGCCGAATGTAGTTGTGGAGCCCATGTCGCTTGACTTTGGAACAGTTTGGGTTGGCCAGTCGGGTCTTGGGAGCTTCACGATTTCTAACACGGGCGAGGTTCCATTGACCCTCACAAGCGTGAGCTCAATGAATCTTGACTATGCTATTACCCTGGGTCTGGTATTGCCAACTACGATCTCAACGGTTACACCCGTTACGGTAATGGTTGCGTTTACGCCGAGCACGATGGGGACGATCAGCGGGATCATAACGGTCTCGACCGATGATCCTGAGACGCCTGAAGTGGACGTGTCGCTTTCGGGCATTGGCATTGCTGATATGATCCCACCGGGCAGAATCAATACGCTTCAGGCACTAACTGGCATGTCTGATGCCGGCGTGATGTTGAACTGGATAGCGCCGGCGGATGATGGATTTGACGCTACTTCGGGCACATGCGCGAGCTATGACATCCGTTACAGCGAGTCAGGGCCGATCAATACGATGGCACAATTCGACGCGGCGATTCTGCTTAACGCGGGCATGATAATTCCGGCAACGCCGGGCACGATTCAGGCGGGCGAGTTCCAGATGCCAGAAGAGAGCACTGAGTACTGGTTTGCGATGACGAGCACTGACCATCGTGGCAACGTTTCGCTGCTCTCCAATACAGTTAGTGCGGTATCTCTTGCGGTAGAGCTTTCCTGGTTCAAGGCCTCCGCCGGGGACGGCAGGGTTGTTCTGACCTGGGAGACCGCTTCAGAGATGCAGAACCTGGGCTTTAAGCTGCTGCGTAGCACGAATCTAAATGGGCATTTCGCACAGCTGAATCACGGGCTCATTGCAGGTGCAGGGACAACCGCGGAGCCACAGTTCTATAGCTACATGGATGAGAACGTCGTCAATGGTGTAACCTACTACTATTGCCTCGTCGCGGTTGACAACTCTGGCGTTGAGCAGCGCTCGGAGCTGGTCGCTGGCACGCCATTTGAGGGTAACTCTGCGATTGTGGTCGATGTGCTTGCGAACAAGTCTCACTTCGTAGTAAGCGATGAGTTGGTCGTATCAGTCGAGGCCTCCAACAGCGGTGAAACAGCCTTAATCGACGCACGGATGTGGGTTACGCTTCCTAACGGTCGCACATTCTCGCTTCTGTCAGCCGATTCGGTGTTCTTTGATGGTGGCGTGGCTGTTCTTGCTGAGTTCCTGAACTACAAGTTCACTAAGGATGACTCAATCGGCGAGTATCTGATTACTTGCATGATCACAGACAGCAGCACGGGCAACATCATTAGTTACGGGGTTACATCGATCAGGTTGACCAACATGGCTTCCGTTTTGCCTCCTTCGGTATGGCGGTTCGTGGGTTCAGACAGCGACGCAGCCGTTGGCATCGAGACGAAGCCGGACCAGATGATAGTTCACTAACCTAAACAGACAGATTAACCTGTTGCGAAAGGCTGGCCCTCGTCTTTGGGGGTCAGCCTTTTTGCGTCTTTTTGGCTTAGCTGTATGCTTCATTCTGGCGCGGTCTCCAAGTAGGTGCTCATAAGGCAATACCGCTTTCGGGTAGCCAGAGCCCTACCGTGCCGGTCGCTGCCACAGCTCATGCGACGTATCTCTCTCAGAGGTGGGCTTGATGCCAGAGGCTAAAAAGTACTCGCTCTACGCGGAGGTGGCCCTCGGCGTCGGTGTGAGAAAGTGCTTCACCTATGGAGTCCCGAAGCACCTCCTGAAAGAGGCAAAGATCGGCAAGCGAGCGATTGTCCAGCTGCGGAGCCGTGAGCGAGTTGGCGTGATCATCCATCTCACCTCGCACTGTTACCTGAAGTCTGTCAAGGAGATCATATCAATCATCGACCAGTTGCCAATTCTATCTCGAGGGATGATGAGACTGATCGAATGGGTTGCCTCATACTACGTTGCGCCTCTTGGAACAGTAGTTCAGGCGGCTATGTTGCATGGACTTGGCGATGTTGATGCGCACGCTGCCAAGACTCCCAAACGGCGAGCTGGGGGAACGAGGCGTCCGATGGATATCGTCTCGTCGCTGCCGGCCGGCCTTTGGTCAGGCCTCGATAAGGATGACGAGGCGCTTGAACTCTCATCTGAACAGCGCGACGCCCTCGCGAGGATAACCGCAGCAATCGACGCTCAAGATACAAGGCCGATCCTGCTGCACGGTGTAACGGGCAGCGGCAAGACCGAGGTCTATCTCCGGGCAACAGAACACGTGTTGCAGAGCGGCAAGAGGGCGCTGATTCTTGTTCCAGAAATATCGCTGACGCCCGCGTTGCTCGCTCTTTTTGCCCGTAGATTTGGCGACAAGGCAGGGATTTTTCACAGCAAGCTCACCCCCGCTCAGCGCCGTGACCAGTGGGAGCGTGCGTATCGAGGCGAGGTTGACGTGGTCATCGGCGTCCGCTCTGCGATATTCGCTCCTATTAAGCGACTTGGTCTCATTGTTGTTGATGAGGAGCACGAGACGACGTACAAGCAGGACCGTGCCCCGTTCTTCAATGCGAGGGATGTCGCTGTAATGGCGGGGTCGGTCTTCAAGTGCTCGGTGGTTCTCTGCGGGGCGACTCCCTCGGTGGGGACTTTCTACAACAGTTCAAAGGGGAAGTATCAATATATATTTCTTAGCAGGAGGGTTGACTCCCGTCCGCTGGCCGAAGTCTCGGTGATCGACATGCGTAAGGAGGCATTGGAGGGTTCGCCCATTCTCACCAAGACCGTTCAGGATGCAATGGGAAGGGCGCTTGCAGCGGGCGAGCAGGTTTTGCTGTTCATCAACCGCCGTGGCTTTGCTCCTTTCTTGACCTGCAAAAGGTGCGGATACGTGTTCCGGTGCGAGCACTGCGACATCACACTCACCTATCATAGTGCCACAGGGTCGATGGTCTGCCACCTGTGTGGGCGCCGGCGGCCCGTGCCGACAAGATGTGATGCGTGCCACTCAGAGGAGATCAAGTTCATAGGTTTCGGGACGGAAAAGGTCGAGGAGGAGGCTGCACGGCTCTTCCCCGAAGCCAAAGTCCTGAGAATGGACAGCGACGCCATCACCACGAGGCGCATGTACGAGAGGGCGTTGGCGTCGATTACGAGGGGTGAGGTTGATATAATCGTTGGCACCCAGATCGTCGCCAAGGGCCATAATTTCCCGCACCTGACGCTCGCTATTGTCGTCCTTGCCGATACGATCCTGAACTTACCAGATTTCCGAGCCGCCGAGCGAACCTTCCAGCTGCTAACGCAGGTGAGCGGCCGCCCGGGCAGACATGGCAAGCGGGGGAAAGTCCTGCTGCAAACTTACTCCCCCAACCATTACTCAATCAAAGCGGCGGCGGCGCAGGATTACCTCACATTCTTCAAGCAGGAAATTGAGTTTAGGCGCAGGTTGGGCTTGCCGCCCGTGACGAGGTTGGCCTCGCTGATTATCTCGGGCCGTGACCTTGAGAAAACGCGTTCGACTGCGGAGCGGTTGGGGGACGTTTTGCGGGAAGGCCGGGCAGAGGATATCCACATCTTGGGGCCAGCGGAGGCACCGATCGCTAAGCTGAAGGACAGGTATAGGTTTCAGGCTTTTGTGCGTTCATACAGCTCCTCGCGGCTGCACAGCTTCCTTGCTAGCAAGCTCGAGGAGACAAAGCAGGCCAAGATCAAGCCATCTGACGTTCGGATAGTGGTCAATGTTGACCCTGCATCAATGTTGTGAGGCGCCAAGCATGGCGCAAGTAGCATAGAAACTGGCCGGCACGCCATTCGTGGTCTTGGTGTCCCACCTTCGCTGTTTTGGCCGGAGGCACGGACGTTCCACTCCGGACTTTAGATGTTTGATACAAGAGAGCGCTTGACATAGCAGACACGCCTTATTATAAAGACAGCAATGATTACAAGAGGGCCAGGCCGCCCTCCATGAATGCTATCAATCTTTGGTTTCGCCGGAGGTAATGCGAATGAGAAGCGGTGTTTGTGTGGGTTTGCTGTTGAGTCTGTTGCTCGTCAACCTCGCGTTTTCGGAGGATACTTCGGGCAAGCTCGGGCTCAGCGTAGAGTGTGGCTATTATTTCCCGGAGATGGGCCGATTGGATGACAACTTCATCTATGGTGGCTTGTTTTCCTACCATTTCTACCCCTGGCTATTCGCTGAGTTTAGGGCTGCGAGGTATCGTGGTCACATCTCGGAGTTCACGGCGGTTGAATACATAAGGACCGATTATACATATATCTACAGTGGCCAGGAGTATCCAGCGGGGCATAGCGAAAGTGAGACGCAGCTGGACTATGACCACATCAGAACCAGAATAGTGCCAATTGATTTCAATGTAGGTTTCTCATTCCCGACTGAGCAGAAGATTAACCCCTACATTTCGTTTGGGCCTACACTTTTCTCGGCTCAAATCGAGAAGCTTCCGGAAAAGAACGATGTGGCTTGGGGTGTCAACGGTGGCTTGGGAGCGGAGTTTTTTGTTACCAAGCTGTTCAACAAGAGGGCGGACCTAGCGCTTGTTACGGACCTGCGCTACCGTTGGGGCAAGACGAATTTTGGGCTTGGATACACCTCGATGTCGGTCAGTTATGTCTCGGAAAGCGAGGACTTGAAGCTCAAGATGAACAAGTATCGGAGGACCGAGCTTAAAAATCTGTCCAACGACATTGACCTTGGGGGCTTCAGCACTGCTTTGGGCGTCAAGATATACTTCTAGCCGTGGGCCTATGCACGCAGCCGACGTGGGCGCCGCCGAGAGCTGTCCATAGGGCCTGGTCAGCTCTGAAACCTTGCTTATGTGAAGACCGTTTTATGTCGCAACGGGGGGATTGATGCGAGCTAAGCGATTTGTCCGGTGGGCCTGTGCGCTTTTTATAGTGTTCGCCGTAGCGGCGCTTTGCCTATCGCAGCAGGATTATGGGCCCAACAAAACTAAAGAGCTAGATGCGTATTTCCCCTACCTATCAACGCTCGTCCGAACGCTTCGCGCCATAGACGAATTCTACGTTGACGAGGTGGACATGGGCAAGTTGCTGAGGCATGGGACACGGCGCCTCGTCTCGAGCCTCGATTCTCGCTCGACAATTCAGTTTGCGGACGAGGGATACAAGCGGCAGGCGGACCTTGGGTTGAACGTTATGATTAAACAGGGCGTCTTCGTGGTGGTCTCTCGAGAGCTCAACTCACCATCGGATGGCTCTGATATACTCCCCGGCGATAGAATCGTGGCAATCAATGAGCACCTCGTTTACGGTCTGACGCTTGACGAGCTTCGAGAGAACCTGCGTGGCAAGCCTGAGACCGAAATAACGTTGACAGTGTATGGTTCAGACGATTTCAAACCTAAAAAAGTGAAGCTGCACCGAGCGATTTACGTCTCAGAACCTGCAAACTTCGTGGCCGGCGAGGACGGGGTCCTCTGTTTCAAGATCAGGAGGTTTGCTGATGGCGTGTCCGAAACGTTCAAGAGAGGCCTGGCCAGTATAGGGTCTTCTCGCCTGAGGGGGATAATAATCGATGTGCGGGACAACATCGGCGGCTCGATCGAGGAGGTTACAAGTATCTTGAGCCGTTTTGAGAGCTCTAAGCCGCTTTTCTTGCGATCGACCAGAAGTGCGACAAAGCCGGTGGCAAGGGATAGCAACGTGATCCTAATGCCGAAGACCGTTCCTGTTGTGGTCATAGTCAACGAGCGCACAGTTGGCGAGGCGGAGGTCTTGGCCGCGAGTTTGCGTGGTTACAGGATAGCGAAGCTCGTGGGCGAGAAGACCTTTGGCTTTGCGCTCGGCACAGATTGCATCTCGACTACCGATGGCACGAGGGTAATTCTATCAACCTGCAAGTACGAAGGACCCTTCGGCCAAAAGCTGCACAACGTAGGCCTCACGCCAGACGTCATAGTGCCGATGGATGGGAGCTCCTCCGAGGACACTCAGCTGGAGAAGGCCAGAGAAACCGTCCTGAACTGGGTCCCGATACAAGAGCCACAGCCCGGAGAAAAGAAGTCCGCGGCCTAGCCCTCGCACCGATTGAGCGCTACGGAGCCCTCGC
>CAZKNE010000114.1:0-6686 GCA_964554005.1 uncultured bacterium
TGAAGCTTGTGCAGCGACATCTTCTTCCCAAGCACATCGACAACCTCGTCGCCGAGGACCTCAACGTCCATGCTGAGAGGTTTTGCACTCTGCGCCTCGAACGTCACGATGGTGTATTTGGTGCCGGGCTTGAATCCCTTTTCTCTCATCAGTTTTAGTGCGCCGTAAGGCCCAACTGTCCCGATGGGGACTTCGAGCTCGAACTCCTTGCTCTTGCCCAAGATGGTCTGCTTCACCAACAGCTTGCCGTCAGCGAAATGGCCCGTCATCTTGACCGGCTGGTCGGACACCGCCATTCTCATCCGAAAGGAGAGTATCTGTCCCTGCTCGTTCTCCACAATCTCGTTGGAGAGCTCCATTCTGGCCGTGGAGCTGCCCCTGAGCATCTTCATCTCAGTCTCCATTCTCGTGACATAGCGGCCCTGGCCGTCCTCCTCCCTCAGCAGAACCTCGGTGTGGGCAAAACCGATCTTGGCCCCGGCGAGAAAAATGACATCCCAGCTATCGTGGATGGCGTTTTCGGACGCAACCCCCAAAGACATGACGGGTGCGATCAGCGTAATCAAGAGAATCAGGGTAATGCGTGCGACTCGAGCGAATCCAAGCACTGTTTGTCTCCTCGGCAGTTATCAGTATTTCATGCACATTAAGCTTGGCGATAATACGCCCGCCGCTAATCTTATCAAGCCGTCTTGCAGCTCCCATAATCATATTGACCCAATCATCAGCCGTCCGGAGCCGCTATGCATGATCATCTTATGAAGGCTCCTACCTCCAATCTGATTACTGGCGTGGAGGCTCGTGAGAAGGACTCTCCGGCTGAACGGGCACCAGCTACTATTATGCACCGCCGCCTAGCACCAGGATTGAGGCTCTCCACAGCGATACAGCCGGCGGCGGTCGGCACAGCGATGTCGGCGTGGGTGTCGAGTTTCCCAGGCGAGTCCTCGGAGACGAGGAGTTGACGGCCTAAGGGCACTCTCTTTCCGGTGCTGGCCGCTATTGCGAGAGTCGCCTCGGGTCGAGGACGTCGCGAAGGCCGTCGCCCAGAAAGTTAAGGCTCAGAACCACTAGCATTATCGCGATTCCGGGGAAGAGCACCAGGTGCGGCGTGACGAGTATGTAGGCTCTACCGGAGTTTAGCATCGCTCCCCAGCTCGGCGTCGGTGGCCGCACCCCAAGACCCAGGAAACTCAGAGCTGCCTCAGCCACGATCACCCCTGCCATTCCTAACGTTGCCCTGACCAGAATCGGTGAGCTGATGTTCGGGAGAATGTGGCGCCAGGCGATGCGCAGGGCTGATGCGCCGAGCGACCTCGCAGCGATAACGAACTGCCTCTCTCTGATCGAGAGCGTCTCACCCCTTGCCAGGCGGGCGAAGGGGGCCCATCCAGTGATGCAGAGCGCGAGGACCACGTTAGAAAGGCTTTGCCCTAAGACTGCCATCAGCGCGATGGCCAGGAGAATCCCCGGGAAGGCTAGCACAATGTCAACCACTCGCATGGTGACCTGGTCTGCCCATCCGCCGAGGTAGCCGACGATCATGCCGACCGAGACGCCCACGGCAAGCGAGATTGAGATGACCAGCGTCCCCACGGCAAGCGAGACCCTTGAGCCATAGATGATGCGGGAGAGAATATCGCGCCCGAACTCGTCGCGTCCGAGCAGGTTGTTAAGCGACGGGCCTTCAAGGCGCCTGTCAAGGTTCTGCCGGTTCGGGTCGAAAGGCGATATCAGAGGCGCGAAAAGCGCCATGAGCACGAAGAGAATGAGCACCGCAAGACCAATTCTCCCAGGAAAGCTCAACTTACGCCAAATGCCCATCCAACCCCGCCAAGATTCCGTGCTGTTGACGACTTCGTGCATTGTCGCCAAGATAGCATCCACTTTTGTGGGCTGCAAATGCTGAGTCCTCAAAGGAAAGTTGAGCTCTGAGGTCGCTCGGCCTTGGCCTATGAACGACTGTCAGGAAGCTGCGGCATCAGATTGATAACTAAGGACCTGCCATCTGTTCAACTGTAAACACGAAGTTAGGTCAGCTTGGCGGAACGAGGCGATGAACCAAGATACGGACAACTCGGTGCGGCGGGCCGCGCTGCTAATTGCGGTCATATCAGGCTTTCTCATCCCCTTTGTCAGCTCATCGGTGAACATCTCTCTCCCGACGATAGGCAGGGAGTTCGACTGCGATGCGATTACGCTGGGATGGATTAGAACCGCATACCTTCTGACTGCCGTCATGTTCCTGCTTCCCTTCGGCAGGGCCGCTGACATACATGGCCGTAAGCGCATCCTGACCCTGGGAATGTCGATCTACACCGCCGCCTCCGCCCTCTGTGCAGTGTCAACCTCGGCCTCATTCCTCATCACATCAAGATGCCTCCAAGGTCTTGGCTCCTCGATGGTCTTCGGCACAGCAGTCGCGATTTTAACGTCAGTTTTCCCGCCGGGCGACCGCGGAAAGGCACTTGGGATAAGGGTCGCCGCGGTCTATATCGGTCTTTCGAGCGGGCCATTTCTTGGCGGGTTACTGACGCAGCATCTCGGCTGGCGCTTCGTGTTCATTATCAATGCCGCTCTCGGGGTGGTGGTCGTGGGTCTTCTAACGTGGAAGCTCAAGGGGGAGTGGACAGGCGCTCGGGGTGAGAAGTTCGACCTCACAGGCTCGCTGGTCTGTAGTGGAGCGATCCTTGCTACCGTTTATGGATTCACGAATCTCACCCAACGTAACGGGCCGTGGCTGTTCGGGGCTGGGGTCTTGGGCATCGTTGTCTTCATCCTGTTCGAGAGGAAGTCCCCAAGTCCGCTAGTAGATATTCGGATGTTCACTCAAAATCGTGTCTTTGCGATGTCGAACCTCGCCGCAGTCATCAACTACTGTGCCGTCGCCGCGAACGCTTTTCTGCTCAGTTTATACCTTCAGGAGGTCATGGGGCTGAAACCCATGTGGGCTGGCCTTGTGATGTTCGCCCAGCCCGCAGTCCAGGCTATCGTCTCGCCATTTGCGGGCAAGCTCTCCGACAGGATCGAGCCTCGAATCGTAGCCTCAAGCGGGATGGTGTTGACTGCCGTTGGGCTTGGACTTCTGGCTTTCTTGAGCCGGGCCACGCCGCTCGGGTATGTGGTAGGTGCGCTGGTCACGATGGGACTTGGGTTTGCTCTTTTCTCAGCACCCAACACAAACGCCATAATGAGCTCTGTGAGGCAGCGAAACTACAGCGTTGCCGCGGCCATGCAGGGCACGTCAAATATAATGGGCATGACGCTCAGCATGGGCATAGTGATGCTCTTGCTTTCCATACATGTGGGTGAGGCGCAGATTGGGCCCGCGAACGAAGATGCCTTTCTGACGGTGGTCAGGACTTCCTTTGGCATATTCGCTGGCTAGTGTGCGCTCGGTATCTTCGCCTCACTTGCCCGCGGCAAGCTGCGCCCCCGGGCTGGGGCGACAGTGTAAATTGATCCAGTGCTCATTCATTCATGGGCGGTTGAAAGGTCGCGCGTTCTCTCATATATTTGGGAGACTACGATGGATGGATGTCGAATAGTGGTTTGCCAGACCAACAGCGGAGAACGTGACTACATTGACTAGCCAACGGGGTCTATTTGAGGAAGACGCGTCGAGGGGATTCGATGCTGAAAAACTCCTTATTAGGGATTCTGCCGATAGACAACAATACGATCTTGACGAGATAAGAAACAAGACCGTCCATGGCAACGCTCCGACCGTTCTTGAGAAGATGCCGGCTGATATCTTCGATGCGGTTTTCATGGACCCCCCATATTTCCTGCAGCTTCCTAAGAAGGCCCTGGTGCGTTGGAAGGCAAAAACGGTGGTTGATGGTGTCGATGACGAATGGGACAAGTTCGCGTCATTTCAAGAGTATGACGCCTACATCGAGGAGCTGCTCAGGGGTGTGCAGCGAGTGATGAAACCCAGCGCAACGATATGGGTGATCTCCACTTATCACAGTATGTTCAGAATAGGTAAGATCATGCAGGATCTAGGGTACTGGATACTCAATGACGTGATCTGGGTCAAGACAAATCCGATGCCGAATTGGCTTGGCGTGAGATTCACTAATGCCACCGAAAACCTCATTTGGGCGGTCAAGCATAAGGGCGCGAAAAAATACACTTTCCATAAGGATATTGCGAAGAAAGTTGGCATCGGCAGCGTGGGCGCAAATGTCTGGGTATTGCCTATTTGCACAGGTAACCAAAGACTCAAGAATGAAAACGGACAGAAACTGCATTCAACGCAGAAGCCAATCGAGCTGCTCAAGCGCGTGATCTTAGTCAGCACCAACGAAGGTGACTTGATACTAGACCCAGTCGCTGGGACTGGAACGACTGGTTATGTCGCCGGCGCTTTGGGCAGAGACTTCGTCATGATTGAGAGGAATGCCAAATACGTTGAGGGGATCGCGCACAGGTTCGAGAAGCCGCTTCACCTCGGAACGGAACCAGTTCCAAGCTCCCAGAGAGTTGAGAGGTACATTCCTCTGGAGGATACAGGTTGAACTATGAGCGTTTCTGCTCGGTGCTCAATTCTCACATATTCGGCGGTGAGAAGCGAGAACTTGTCAAGAAAATAGCGAGTAATCCGGAGCGTTTCATAGGTCTCTTCAGACCCACAAAGCCGATCGCCAAAATCCTGCAACACCTTTTGCAGTCTCACGAGATCAAATTTGGCGACGCCATGGAGGAACTGATCGAGCACATACTTGTAGATCTCGGATATACGATGCTGCCAAAGGAGCTTGTGAATGATGAAGGACAGAGACTCTCTCTAGATCAGCACTTCCGAGACCAATCTCGATGCTACTTCATAGAGCAGAAGGTGAGGGACGATCACGATTCCACCAAGAAACGCGGGCAGATCGACAACTTCGAGGGCAAACTGGAGATTCTGCACAAGCAACACGGAGAACAGATCGTAGGGATCATGTTCTTCATAGACCCGGACTTGACGAAGAACAGGAGCTTTTATCGCCAGAAACTGATGGAATTGGGCCAGTTCTATGGAGCCGACTTACACCTTTTCTATGGAAGGGAGTTGTTCGATCATATAGGCCACCCCTCTCTTTGGGATTCCATGCTATCTTGGCTCCGTGACTGGAGAGAGAGCTTGCCTGATCTTCCAGATGTCAGTTTCGATAAGGAGCCCGAGAAGAGCTTTGAAGAAATAAGGAACCTAGAACCAAGGTTCTGGCGCAAAATTCTGATAAACGAGAGACTCTGGTCCGAGGGAATAGTTAAGGCACTATTTGGGCGTGGGCAAGTTCTGAGAGATATGCAGAGCTACTTTGCAGGTCGGCATACCACTCCGTATAAGAATCTGGCGCATCTCCTCCGTCAGAGACTTGATGAGTATTACTGAGGATCCTTCATGACGCTTGATAAGCCTCTGGATGACATAAGGGAAGCCGATCTTCAATATTACGTGGATGAGAAGGTCGTCGAGAATAAGACGGTCGAGTACAAGGGGGCCTTGCCTGGCAGGGATGATAAAGCCAAGAAGGAGTTCCTGGCCGATGTCTCGTCATTCGCCAACGCCTCGGGCGGACACATCATCTACGGAATCAGAGAGGAGAAAGGCGTGCCCGTCGAGGTGAGCGGCTTGTCGGGTATTGGCCTCGACAACTTCGATCAAGAGCGGCTCAGGCTGGATAACCTGATGCGAGACAGTGTGAAGCCACGCATCCCAGGTGGCGTTGGCATCTGGCCCGTGCCGCTGGAGAATGGTAGAATAGCAATTGTGATTCGCATTCGGAGGAGCTGGAACGGGCCTCATGCTGTTCAGCATGGGTCCGAATCGATGAGGTTCTACACGAGGCGTTCTGGCGGCAAGAGACTACTTGATATCCAGCAGGTGAGAGCCGCCTTTCTGCTTTCAGAGACGACCCGGGAACGCATCAAGAGCTTTCGAGCTGAACGAATAGGCAATATCATCTCGGGCGAGGCGCCATTTCTTCTGCCCGATACGGGGAAGCTGGTTCTTCATCTCTTGCCGCTCTCTGCGTTTGACCCATCGATCTCTTTTGACCCAGCTTCGTTCAAGAAAACAACTTGGAAGGCGCTGTCGCCGATTGGATACCATGGAGGGAACGATACGTTCAACTTCGACGGATACCTCAGATATGCACCGCTGTCCGGCTCGGGGTATGTTGGGACTTACGTGCTAGCCTTTAGGAGTGGTGCCATTGAGGCTGTCGAGGCAACACTTCTCAATCGCGATCACATCCCCTCGGTGGCCTTTGAGAAAAACATAATTGAATCTATCCGAATGTATTTGGCGTTTCAGAAACAGATCGGTCTTCAGCCGCCAATATTGATAATGTTGAGTTTCGCGGGCGTGAGAGGGAAGATGATGTATGTAAATCCCGAGCGAAATGCTGGGGATGCCCGGCCAATTGACAGGGATGTCCTTTTGCTTCCGGAGATTATAGTGGAGGATTTCGAGGCTGATCCTGCTCAGTTCATGAAACCTGCTTTTGACCAAATCTGGAACGCATGTGGGCTTGAGCGCTCATACAACTACGACGCCGAAGGTAAACGGGTAAAGAAGAAGTAACCGAGCGTGAACTTGGCCTGCATCAGTAACGCCCTCCGCGCAGACTCGTTAAGGAATAAGCCGAAGACGTCCGCGCGGATTTGACAGCATGTTTTCTGCTGGCGATAAT
>CAZKNE010000115.1:0-6660 GCA_964554005.1 uncultured bacterium
TATCACGACCAGCGAACGAAAGAGCTTGGTTTCCAAAGCTCTCAGATATGATTCTTATGAGCCGTTCTGGATGAACTTCCAGCAAATAAAGCTAGAAATCTATGACGTCTTTGTTTTCATCGGTGTATGGATTGACCAGATTGTCTATTGGATGTTGTCTAACGATCAGGTGAAGAATAATCGGTATTTGAGTCACCAGCACAGAGGCGGCATTGAGTATCAAATAGGCATCACAGATAAGAACATTCGCGATTTCGATTCTTACAGAGTCGATCCGTCTGAAATCGGCCAGAAGGTAATTGAGAAGGGGAAGACGAAATGACCCAGCCGACCATAACAGGAGTCAACATGCCGACCGCAAGAGCGATAATCGCAATCCTTCTTCTCGTCATGACGCTCGCTGTCTCGCCCTGTTTCGGTGAGAAAGCAAAGGACGAGGCGCCTGAATCGGTGAGGTTCTGGGTGTCTCCTGATGGTGATGTTTTTGTGGAAGAGACGAGGCGCGTGGGTGGCTTCTTCTCGAAGGTGAAGCGCGTGAGCTCCGGGGTGCTTTTACGGCAGCGATGGCCGGCCACGGTGATATGGGAGGGGCTTCCGGACGAGCCAGTTCTCGAAGGCCGCTTCGGCTCAACTCACTTCATAGGCGGTGAGCGATTTTTTGCTGTAACGGCTCAGTTGACCGGTGAGGATGACTACCGCATCCTTTTCTGGGATGGGATTCGCGGCATCTGGCGGCTTCTGGCACCGATGGCGACGCTTCAGCCTGTTCGCGGCGTGTTTCGGATGACGCTTGGGCCGAAGAGATGGGTCTCGCTTACCTCACCTGATGATGGGATGAGGGTCTGTGGATATGTGCTCGATGACTACCTGGCGGACGTGAAGAGGGAGCTTTGCCTGGAGTGCGCAAAGCCGAGAAGTCCGAAATGTGTCATCCAGAGCGCAGATGGCAAGCTCATCGGGATCGTGATGGCGCCTCAGAAGCCCACGGTGTCTCAGAGATCGCGAATGACCGAGGTCCAGGCTCAAAAAAAAGCTGCAAAACTCGAAGTCGGGATATTCGATGTCTCAGGCACCGAGACGACTGTGAAAGTCAATAACAGCCAGTCGTTGGTTGTGGGCGCGACCAAGCCCGCTAGCATTGTGGCCGTCGGCGACACCTTTGTCTGCCTCAGCCTAGGCGCAAAGAGCCTTCGGCTGACCGGATTCAGGCTTCTTGGAGGGAAGGTTATAACCTCTGGCCCGGAGTTCACGACGAGCCGGCTGGGGCAAAACTCGATGGTTGACCTTGCGCCCTCGGTTCATAACAATGGCTTCATACTGATCGATTCGGATGGCCAGAAGCTCCTTGTCCGCAAGCTCGCGCCCTCGATGACCCCAGTTGGGAATTGGAGGCTGAACGTGCCCAAAGAGGCCGAGAGACCAGTGCGGCAGATGGTTTTCAACGAGAAAATGGCCTTCCTATATGTGTGCGACAGCAAGGGAAGAATCATTCTCTGCACAACCGCCGGCAGCACCGATACCCTCTGGCCGCGTAAGAAAGGCGACAAGCCCTAGCGTTCAAGCAATGTGTTTATGCAATTCAAGCGGCATGGACGCGATCTACAGAATATCTAATCCCGCGAATTGGCCAGGCGATTGGCTTAACAAGATCATCAACGACGATGCGCTGCGCGCGTTGCGCCGCCTGCCGGATGAGTGCATCGCGCTGGCGGTAACAAGCCCACCTTATTGGAACGTCAAGAACTATGGCGTGGATGGCCAGGTCGGCCAGACGAGCTATGCCAATTACATAGATGACCTCGTCCCGATTTGGCGGGAAGTTTCAAGGGTTCTCATTCCAAATGGGAAGCTCGCGATTGTCGCCCCAATCATGCCTCTTTCCAAGAAGGTCGCCAATGAACACCATACGAGGCATCTCAAGAACATAGCCAGCGACATAGAGCAATCCATTCTATCCGAGGTCAGCGGCTTGTTCCGGTTCAGCTTGTTCATCTGGCAGAAGCA
This sequence comes from uncultured bacterium, assembly GCA_964554005.1. Classification (GTDB taxonomy): domain Bacteria; phylum B130-G9; class B130-G9; order B130-G9; family B130-G9; genus B130-G9. The sequence goes on from CAZKNE010000115.1 coordinate 2,005, forward strand.
GACGTCGGTGAAGATGTTTGGCAGCTATCCGTATCCCCCTAACATCTACGAGGATAACACCATCGAGTTCGTCAATGTCTTCGTCAAAGAGGGCAAGCCTCCCCAACTGCTGCACGAAGCCAAGGAGGCGAGCAAGATCACTCAAAAACAGTGGCGGAACCTCGCAATGCAGGTCTGGCCGATGTACCCGGAAGACGTCAAACGGGCAGGTGGGCATCCCGCTCCATTTCCCGTGGTTCTGCCTCAGCGGCTTATCATGATGTACACGTTCATGCACGCTCCAGAGGCCGGGTTCAAAGGTGATATTGTCTTGGATATGTTCAGCGGCTCGGGCTCAACCTGTGTTGCCGCCAAAGCGCTCGGACGGAACTTTATTGGGATAGACCTCAACGGTTCGTATTGTCAGATCGCGAGGCTTCGGCTCTTGCGTGAGCACGTGGACCCCGATGCGGTCTTCCTTGAGCGGGTGAGCGTGAAATCCGCTTCCAGCCAGCTTTCGCCTAGCCAATTCTCTCTATTTGAGGAACCGTTGCCGCCAGTAGCGGAATAGACATGAGATGCTGGCACGGGATAGGCTGGGAGCGGCGGCCAGCAGGCCGAGATGCTCCTCCCGAGAACGCGGGTTGTGATCTGCACAACGGCGAGCTCTTGACCTGCCATTGTGGCGCGTGTTATCCTCAATAAGATTTTAATCGCACTATGTTAGAGGAACCTTACAGGTAGCTGTTCTTTCACAGTATCTGATTTGATGATTTAATCGCACTATTGTAGAGTAATTTCTCCGTTTTTCGATATTGCTGGGCTTGGCTATTCTGTGACAAAGCAGCAAACGATTAGACTTCACATCCTGACGCTGCTTGTCATTTTATGCCTCGCCCCGGCCTTGCGAGTCCCGCACAGTGGTTTTGGCCTACCTAGGTGGCCGCGCTCTGTTGAGCTCGGCCTCGCAACTGGCTTTCCAGGTTCAGTTTGGAGCGCTGCGCTTGGCCTGGGTGCAATAGATGAGCCAAAGCTGGCACACGGGTGGGTCGCAGACATCGTTCAGCGGTCATCTATCGCCGAGTCGCGGCTTGCGAGCGCAGCTCTCGGCTGCCTGTCCGTTCTGCTCGTTTGGGTCCTCACCAGAAGGCTATTTGGCCAGTTCGCGGCTCTTATGGCCGCCGCAATCGCTGCCGTGCATCCATTGGCGTCATTCTGGTCGCGGTTTGCGCTGCGTGAGACAACGGCCGGCGTGCTCTTTCTCGCGGCACTAATCCTCGTCACGAGGTCGCCCGAGAGAAAGTCGGGGCTAGCCTTTCTACTCGCGGGATTCATGCTGGTTTTCGGTGCGCCTGCCGCCGTATTCGGTGTCTTGGCGGGAGCAGCGGTGCTCGTGATAGGCATGCGTGGCTGGCGATCGCCAATCATGGCCAACTCGCAGTGGGCCTGTATTGGGGCGGTCGGGGCGCTTCTCGCTCACTACTTGCTGGGCGCAAGGGGAGGCTTGCCAACGGACGGCTTCAATGCGCTCTACACGTCCGCTGCGCCACACGCGTTCGATTTCGGCTCCATGCCAGTCCTGATCGCCGGGTCGGTTGGTTTGGGATGGGCGGTCGTTAGGGCGAGCTTCAGGGATGTCCCCTGGCTGAGTTTCGCAGCTGCGGCGCTTATGGCCGGCGTTCTCGCCCCAGGAGGCGCCTCTGTCCCGGGCGTTGCATCTGCCCCATTAGTCTGCATTCTCGCGGCAGCAGGCATCTCGGGGCTTTTTTATATTCTCAAGGACTCGTTCCGGCAACCTGCGCGGCTTGGATGGGTGGCGCTAGTGCTTGCGCTAGCTGTCTTCATCTTACCGACTATAAAGAGTATCGGTTCGCTCCAGAATCTCTCAAAGAAACCAACTCTCGATGCTGCTGTGGAGTGGCTTCAGGTGCACGCTCCGCGAGGCGCTAAAATTGCAGTGGAATCGGGGGCGTTAGTCCTACCGCCGGGGAGATTTCAGACAATAGAAGTCGAGAGCGCCGGGGATAATTCACCGCTGGTTTATCGCGAGCGAGGTATTCATTTCTTGGTGATCGCCGAATCGAGTGTGTTCGCGGCGCACAGGGAAGTTATGCACAGGCCGGATAGGCCGGCTGGATACGCTGCGCTGCTCTCGCACGCTCGGAGTTACGGAGCCTTTGTGACCTCGGATACCTCGATCGGGCCGATGATAATCGTGCTCGGCCTGTGATGGTGCGACAATATGTTCACAGTCAAATGATGGATGTTGGTCTTTGTGCGTTGACGTGAACGATGAGCTTGACCAGTGACGAAGGGACGCAACCTTAAACGACTGTTGCAGAGAGTCGCGCGGCAGGTCCTTGCGCAGAATGGGGAGAAGTCCCTTTACCGTCCGCTGCTGATGGGCTTTTGCGACCTGACCAGTCTTGAGGCGAAAGAGAATCTAAAAGAGGCGGCAGAATGGCATGCGCAGCCCGAGCAGATACTGCCCGGCGCCCGAGGTGCCGTGGCGATATTTCTGCCGTTCAGCGAGCAGGTGGTGGCTTCCAACCGGGGAGGTAACTATGCCTCACGTGAGTGGGCTGAGGCCTACATCAAGACCAATACTCTCATCAGGCGGATAGGGACTGTTGTCTCGCTGACTCTGATGGCGTCGGGCAAAAAATCGCGGCTTATCCCGCCAACAGGTGTGTTCGACCGGGAGGCGCTCTCTGCCGAGTGGTCTCACAAGTTGATCGGCTTTTTGTGTGGCCTGGGCCGGTATGGCCTCAACAGGATGCTCATCACGCCGAGCGGCTGTGCTGGCAGGCTAATATCGCTCGTAACAACGCAGGAATTCGAGACATCGCCTAGGCCAGAGGGCGAGCCCTGCGCATACCTGAGGGACAAAAGCTGCTCCGAGTGCATCGAAGCCTGCCCAGTTTCAGCAATTAGCTCCAATGGTTTCGACGCCGCCTCGTGCTTCGAGCACTGCTCGCAGAATGCAGAGAACTTCCTCGACCTCGACTCCGCCGACGTCTGCGGCAAGTGCGCTACACTTCGCTGCGCTTTAGGCCCAGCGTAACAGAGCTAAGCTGCGGGCGCATACAAAAACTCCGCTGCCCGGCCATCTCCTGCACGTTGCAGTTCAGTCCCAGCCGATGAAAGGGGTTAGTAGTCTGCCTACGCTAATCCGATAAGAACTCCCAAGGAGCCATCGCTATGTTGCTCAAAAATGTCATCGTGCCGGGTTCGGTTAGCGCGGCATACCAGACGTATCGGCCCGCCTGAATGGCTGGCATCTCCACGTTGAGGAGCTGGTAGCCCGCCATCGAGAAGCCAGCTGGGAACTCGAACGAGCTTAGAAGAGGCGTCCCTGTCTGCGAGAAAGTGGGATAATAAAGCCACACGCCGCTTGGGCAATACAAGGCCAGATAGACGTCTGCGCTCGCCGTCTGGCCATAATTGCTACAGCTTATCCAGAGTAGTTGCCGGCCGCCCCTTGAATATGTGTTGCTGTTTATGCTGAGATCGACCGTAAACGGCCTGCCGCTATATACGCTTGGGCCAGTGTACATGCCTGCCGCCGGGGCCCGGACCTCGCCGCCCATACCGTCGTAGAAGTAGAAATAGTACGTATGGGAGCCTTGCTGTAGTGTGGTCAAGAAGCGATATGTTCCGTTTGCCGCATCACCCTCTATCAGCGACATCTGCTCTGGGGTGTTGTCAACATAGACCACGCTCGTGGCCGGCTGGTCCCCGTCTGCATCGTAGTAATGGACGCCATAGGAGAACGTCGCATCTACGTTCCCGGTCTCTGGCCCCACAGTGCCGTCAGTGAGAACCGGCTTGGTATTACCGGCTCCGACCTCTGGGCCGGAGAACGTGCCTTGCTGCGGTGCACGGGCGGAAGCTCCCGATGGGTCCTCGAAGTAGAAGTAGAAGTTGTGAGAGCCCTGCGCAAGCTGCGTGCTGTATGAATATGTTCCGTTAGACGGCTCGCCCGATGCGAGTGACAGTGCGTTCTGCTCGCCATCAACTACGATGTAGCCGACTGCGGGCGAATCTCCGTTTCCATCGAAATAGGTAACGCTGAAAACGAATGTGATGTCTGTCGTGCCACTTTCTGGGCTCACTTTCCCGTCTGAAAGTGCTGGGGCGATGTTACCTTCCTGCACAGAAGGACCAGTATAGGTGCCTTGATCGGGCAGCCGATCGTCCCCTCCAGAACCGTCACTACAGTAGAAGTAGTAATTATGCGCGCCGATCGACAGGCCGTGTGTGGTAAACCGGTAGTAGCCGAGGTAGGGCGCCCCGTCGTAGAGCTCCATAGAGACAGGGATGTTGTCTATAACGACCTTGATCTCGGCCGGAGCGTCAGCATTGCCATCGTTGTAGTAAACTGTATAAATGAACGTCGTCCCAGGGGGGGCCGCGCTCGGCCAGACTGAACCTTCCGACAGGACCGGCGCTATGTTCGCGCCGCCGACTGTCGGGCCTGAGAACGTGCCCGAGGTAGGTGCCCTTGCCGAGAGGGCGGCCGCGTTCTCGAAATAGAAGTAGTAGTTGTGATTCCCGGAGCTCAAGAGGCTCGAGAACTCGTAATCTCCATCGTCCGCTGCGCCCGAGCTTAAGTGCATTGTGTGCGCTGTGCCGTCGATGATGACGTTCTTGACGCTCGGGGCAGTTTCGTTGGGG
>CAZKNE010000116.1:0-6649 GCA_964554005.1 uncultured bacterium
TCATTTGCACATATTCGCGCTACTATGGTGTAATGGCCTGTTATCGTGTTGATCTGACTATGTCTGGATGGCTTGACTTCCCACCATTAAGTGTGTGAATTCAAGTTAGGCAGCTAGTTGCGCTTTGTCAGGTTCTTTTTCTCTGCCATCGACATAGACGACCCCCTCAAAGACCCGTTTCACAAGTTCCGGAGCCTTCAAGCCCTTGAATCTCTTCTCCGTTACCATTAGCATTTTCCGTAAAATTGCGGTTGCGTTTTCGACCCTTTTGAAGCGTTTCGCCGCATTAGTTCGCAGACGGACGCTTGCGAACGGCGATTCAACAGGATTGGTCGTCCGAATGTCTCTCCACTGCTGATTCGGTATGAATTGAGTGACCTCTGTTTCGGGGAGCGTAGAAGCGCCTAAAGAAACAACCGCTTAAGAGCTTCCCTGTCCTGTTGCAGCTCATTCGGCGGGCCGGAGAAGGAGACTTTGCCGAGCTTGATCGAATAGACGCGCTGGCAGACCTTCAGGATCTCCCGAACCTTCTGTTCCACGATCAGGATGGCCACGCCTGTTTCACGGTTGATCTGGCCTATCTTGTCGAAGACGTCGTCCAGAAGATTAGGTGCCAGACCCAGCGAAGGCTCGTCGAGCATAAGCAGCTTGGGCTTCGGGACCAATGCCCGTGCCAGAGCCAGCATCTGTTGCTCATCGCTGAAGGTGACATGCTTGCCATCGTGTATGCGTGTTCCTACGAGGCACCTGACGGAAAGTCGTTAACGCCATGCAAGCGCTGGAAGGCCGCTGGTCTGAGGGACACCTCTGCCCAACCCAGCGGAGCCACAAAGCCGACCGACTTCTCTGTACTCGCAGGTATCCGCGCCGGCAATGGCGGCCGCGATTTCGAGGTACCCGCTAACGGAGTCGCCTCCGTGTTCGTGCCAGATGGCCGATACGACATCTTCTTTGTGTACTCGGACAAACCCGATGCTCTTTTCCAGGGGGACGACTTCACCCTGGCTGGAAACGGCGTTGAGATTCAGATTATCAAGGTCACGGGAGGAAATTACAGCATACGAAGGGTCAAATAACTGGTGCCGAACAAGTTCGGGGGATTGGATGTGAAAGCCGCGGCTTCGCCGAATGGCCTTTCTGCCGGTCACCTCTTGCGTTCGGGACAAGAGAGGGGGTGCGATGGACCTTACTTACGGTGGGCTTATGTCGTCATCTTATTGACTCTAACGACTCTGGAAAGGGGAATTACATCATGAATTTCATGCAACACATTACCGGAAGAGGCAAAATCGTAACAGGATTCGTTCTTGCTCTGACAATGATCGCTATGTGCTGGCCGTGTTTCGCGTTGAACAAAACAGCCCTGAAGCACTACAAACGCGGGCGCGTCCTTCGTGACCAAGGGGACTTGGATGGCGCAATTGAGGCGTACAAAAGAGCACTTGCCATTGACCCCGACTACGCGGATGCACACTACAGCCTGGGCTACGCTTACCATTTGAAGGCTGCTCGCATGAATCCCGCCCACCCCAGGGACCTCAATACATCGCAACCGGTGCAGACGTACCTGAAGAAGTGGAAGTATGGCATTCCTGAGCTTCAGCTGGCCATCAAGGAATTCAAAGAGGTTATTCGATTACAGCCTCGGGCCGCAGATGCGCATTTCAAGCTTGGCGTTGTGTATGACAACAAGGGAGACTACGAACGGGCCTGTGCAGAATACAGACGCGCGATAGAACTGGACCCGAAAGGTCTTGACGGGCAGGATGCTCGTTCTAACCTCGCCCTGGTTCTCCATGCGATCTTCGGCAAGCGTGATGAAGCAGTCGATCTGCTTGAGGCGACTTTGAGGATCAACCCGAAGGATAAGTTAGCGAGGCAAATCCTGCGTCTGATTAAACAGTCCATTCTCCCAGCCGGCAAACACGAGGCCAAACGACAAGCAAAAGACCAGCTCGTAGTGCCAGACATCAAGCCTCAAGAGCCGGCCAAAACAAAATCAAAGGAGCCAAAGCCTGGCGAGGAGCGCAATTTCGACGGCATGAAGTTCGTCTGGATCCCGGCGGGCGAGTTTCGAATGGGCTCGAGCAAGGGTGAGCGAGACTGGGCTGTATCGCAGGGGGCGAAAAGAGAGGAGTTAAGCGACGAGGGGCCGGTTCGCACCGTCCGCATCACGAAGGGCTTCTGGATGGGGAAGTATGAGGTGACCCAAGCCCAGTACGAGCGGGTGATGGGCAAGAACCCTTCGTATTTCAAGGGAAGCAATCGTCCTGTTGGATGCGTGAGTTGGAACGACTGGGTTGAGTTCTGCGAGAAGATGGCTGCAAAGAGCACGAGCGGAGGGAGGTGTCGTCTTCCTACGGAGGCAGAATGGGAATATGCCTGTCGGGCGGGGACGACCACGAAGTTTTATGGAGGCGACTCATTGGATGACCTCGCTCGGGCCGGCTGGTATTCAGGCTACTGGGGCTCTGCTGCAACACAGGCTGTTGGCAAGAAGGAGGCGAATGCCTGGGGCCTTTACGACATGCATGGCAATGCCTACGAGTTGTGTTCGGACTGGTATTCGGAGGGCTATTACGGGACGCGGCCCAATCCGGATAGCGATCCTACAGGCCCTAGTAGTGGCTCCTACCGGGTCGTTCGCGGCGGCAGCTGGACCGCCGCCGCCCGGTTCTGTCGTTCGGCTTCCCGCACCATGAACGACCCGAGGGGCCGGGACCGCTACAGCGGGTTCCGTGTCGTCAGGTCTTCTGATTAACCGCCTGCCCACTTTGCCCCATTTGAAGGCTCAGGGCAGTGTAGCACGGGCTTTCCGATCCCTGGGATTGAGCGGAAGTGCTGGCCCGGGAGGTCGTCTCGTTCGGGCTAGGTCAGGGGATCCGTGTTTGGTGGAGCGAGCTCGAAAGAGGCTGCAACCCACCTTTTCCCGAAGAACCAGATCATCGTTGGCCGGCTGGACACGTCCAGACCGGGCGATGACCTGGACCTCAACCTTCCCGACGCCCGAGTGGCTCGAAGACATGCGAGGGTTTCCAGGGAGGGCGAGCAGCTCTTCATTGAGGACCTCGACAGCGAACGTGGGACACTGATGGGCGGTTTTGAGCTGAGGGGACAAGGAAAAATAAAGCTCGTTTCGGCGTCCCCGATCATCACGGGTCAATCGACTTGGACAGTCGTTCCATCCGAATGGCTTTGCGTTGTTCATGGGAGGGCGATGGTCTATGGACCGTTCGTCGGCGGCCCGATCTGCTACGCTCTGCATCACTGTGGCTGGCCGATCATTGGCGAGCTTAGGGCGACGAACTACGGGGCGAAGAGCTCCGATGCACTGGAGCTTCGACTTCAGATAGTGGGCTATACCGACACAGAGGTTATCAAGATCGATGCCATCGACCCGATGAGCACCATCCGCCTCGGCCAGCCGAAACTCAGCCTCGATTCAGGGAAGTTGGCGACCCAGGTTGTGCCGGCCAGCGCGGTTTTGCGAGCAGAACTCGGGGCTGCAACCCGAACTGTTTATGAGAGGGGTGTTACAGTTCTCGGGTTCTGGGACTGGCCGTTCGACGCGAGTGCGCTGCCCACGATTGCCGCCTTTGTGCTGCCACATAATCCAACCGTGGAGCGTATCGTGCTTGATGCGCAAGCTGATTTGGGCAAAATTGCCGGAGTTGGCTCGTTCCGTGAGCTGTTGAGGGCAGACCGAGATGATAACGAGCTGTTGGCGCTGAGGGCGCTGTATTCCCAACTGAAAGATGGCTGCAGCATCTTCTACGAGGCCCCCAATGTTCGGTCGGTCCCGCACGAGACGCGTACCTATCAGTCGATTAGGCTCCCTCACCGCATCTTCCGATCGGCCGCATCATCCACCGGGCACGGGACCTGTCTGGACTTGGCGCTGCTGTTATCCGCCTGTCTGGAGAACATAGGGTTGTGTCCGCTCGTCATCTTCAGCAGCGACTCAAGCGGAACTCTCCACGTTCTTGCCGGGTGCTGGCTTGGCACAACGCCCGGAGGACGCCCCGTTGTGTCCGGTGCAGAAGAGATCAGGGACAAGGTGGCATCAGGACGTCTGCTTGTTATCGAGGCAACGGGCTGTGCAGCGGGAGCCAGCGCGGGGTTGGGCAAACTGAGCTTTGACGAGGCCACGGAGTCCGCAGTCTCTCAGCTGCGCGATGCTACCGATCTACACTCGGTTGATGTTGCGGCCTTACGACCGCCGAACGGTTCGATCACGCCCATTGAATCTCCTCTTGAGCCTGAGGTGAGGCGTGCATATATCGAGGCCAAGGAATTCGCGAGACGCAAACGACGCGAGGTCATAGAGACAACTCACCTGCTATATGCGGTGTTCAAAGTGAACGGATCAATGACCAAACGGCTGCTTGAGGCTGCCGATTCCAAGGTTGAGGACCTGATTGAAGACCTCGATAAGCATGTCAGGTGTCTTTCATCATCCGGGGAGCCGCGTCAGACGAGAAACCTCAGGATATGCCAAGAGATCGCGTGTGAGACCGCACGGCAACGAGGCGCGGACTCGGTTCAAGAACAGGACCTGCTATGGGCGCTATTCCGTTCGGACCGGCAGAGCAGCACGTTTCTCAGAATATGTGGCAAGCTTGGCCTGGACCTGGAGCTGCTTAGAGCCACACTAAGGGGGATTTGTCCTGAACTCGAGCGGAGCGAGCCAGTATCTCTCGATTCCACGCGGAGCTAGCAGCAATCGTTAGCATCAGAGTTGCCTGGTTGGAGCGAAGCGCCATTCATCTCTTGTAGCGGTCCATCATCGTGATGTCCTACTCATCGTTCGTTTCTTTTAGAGGGTCTGAGAAGCTCGGATCGAGCTCGGCGGCTTTCGGCTCCCGGCGGCCATCTGCCAGAGAACGAGACCGAAGCTGTAAATGTCACTCCTGACGTCGGCCTTTTCGCCGCGAAACACCTCCGGCGCAATGTAGCCAGGCGTTCCGGACACGCGTCGGCCCCCGGAAAGAACGACGCTCAGGCCAACGCCGTCGCTGCCACCGGTCACTATCGAGCCAGAAGGTCCCGTGGGCGATGCGTGAGCAGCAGCCGCAGCCAAGCCGAAATCGGATATCTTCAAGGTCCCATCCTGGCTAATCAGTATGTTAGTCGGCTTGATGTCCCGGTGGGCTTCGATGCCGTGGGCGTTAGCGTGCTCCATGCCGCGGCAGAACTGGATGGCCCACTTCAAGGCTTGGTCCGCGTCCTGACCGTTCCTAAACCGCACCAAATGGTCTGCGAGGCTCACCCACCCTCGTTCGTCGGGCGCGATGTAGTTCATACCGACGAAGAGCCTACCGGAGAACTCTTCAATGTACTGGGCAGCAAGGATGAATGGATGCTCGTCGAGATTCACCCACAGCAACGCCTCTCTCCGAAAGGCACCCCTGGCCGCTGCATCTGCAAGGAACTCGTCGCGGAATGTCTTGAGAGCACATACATCCCCGTCTTCACGGTCATAGACCAGAAGCACGAGGCCAAAGCCGCCCTTGCCGATCTGCCCATGGACCTCGTATTTGCCGCCGATGACGTCCCCCTTCTTGAAGAGTTCATCTCCCGCCTCCGACGCGGCGCTGCCCTCCTTCACAGTGAAGGGCTGGCCCGGGATGATCGCGTTCGTATTGTCATCTCTGATGGGTGTCTCCCTGGGAGGAGGTCGCGTATGAGCCAGCTCCTGTCGGGTGAGCCAATGCAGTCTGAACGGCAACTGATGTTTCTTGTGAGAATCGCACCATTTACCGCCCCATGGAGACGAGGGTGGAAGGACAAGGCCCTAGTTCCCCTGTTTGCCAGATTTTGCATTGGACTATTGATAGTCTTGGAAACGCAAACACGTAATCAACCAAACAACTGAATGGAGGAGATGACCTATGTACAGAGTAATCACTGCCGCTGTTCTGGTAATGGCATGGTATTTGCTCGCCGGTGTATGTTTTGGCATTCCAATCGGGCTACAGGCAGGGACTTTCGATCCGGACGTGTCCCCGAGCTTGTTCGTCTTATTCGCAACGATACCGAAAACGCCGGAGAGGAACACGAATAGCCAGAAAAAAAGCTTGACAACATTTTCGGATTGAGTAGGGTGGGTTGCATAATATACTAAAATGCATGTAACGTGCGAGATTCTGAGAGAAGGGCTGACATGTGGCGGTTCCTATACCGAAGTCGAGTGGTTCGACTCCGATATACTTGCCAGCCAGTTCTGCCTTTCCCAGTGTGCCTCAGGATAAGTCTCAGTGTTGGAGGATGACGAGGTGAGAACAATGGGGAAAGGTCTTGAAACAGGAGCAAATCTGTGGTTCGATACCCTAAAGGTGAGTGTTCTTGTGCCGAGGTGTGCGCAGTTCTTGGGAGGGAACGTGCGTTCGTAAGCCAGGAGAGCATAGGTTTCAAGGCATTCTATCAGTTCTTGTAAGGATGGAGGTATTGCTATGAAGTTTAGGTTTGTTTTAGCGCTGTTTATCTCGGTTGTTCTGGTTCTTGGGGCTGCCTCCTTCAGCATGGCGGCTGACTATTACGTTGATGCCAATGCTGGGGATGACAGCAATGACGGGAGTGAGGCGAGTCCCTGGCTGACGATCACGCACGCTCTTGACTGGATCGCCTCAAATAATCCTGGCAGCGAAGG